>DASXPZ010000393.1:0-2426 GCA_036493275.1 Pirellulales bacterium | reverse complement strand
CAAGTATTGTCCGCGAACGGATTCACGCAATCCGATGGTTAAGAGCGCAATGTTGGACCGTGGTTTTGGCTTCAGACGTCGAACTGTCCCCCAGTCCGACGATTCCATTCTGGCGCCATTTCCTTGGAGACGAACCGGTCTGGATGATCTTGACACCCGGCGAATGTTGCTGCGGAACACCCGGCGAATGCTGCTGCGGACCCTTTCCTTACTCGGAAGATTTTTTCGATGCGGACCGTGCCCGATTGGCGCGATTATTTCCGGAAGCCAGGATCGGGACGGCCGATCTCGCGGAATATCTATAATCGAGCGAAGGTTGAAGGCGGATCGCGGCCGACACTCCGAACAGCCCTCGCTGGCGCTTCGGGTTAGTGTTGGCGCGCCTTAGGGCAGTTTCTGCGCCAGCAGCCAGTCTTCCACGATCACATGCGCCACAAAGGGCGCCCGCAGGATCGCCGCGCGGGTCGAAATCACTTTCGCCAGCCAGGGGCGGCGGACGAGGCCCGAGACGGCCCGGCGGCCGAGCGTGCTTTTGAAGGACCAGCGATTCAACTGTGCATTGACGTTGTCGCTGATGCGCGTGAAGGTGGCCGGAACCAGGTTCGGCTCTGGGCCGATGTGCAGCATCAGATCGATCCCCATCGTCAGCAGCTCGTTAATGGCGTCCCACAGCCGCTGCGGGTGGTCAACCCACAGGTTGAGCAGGATCCGGCTGTTGAAATCGTTGTAAGACACCTTGCCGTTGACGAGCGACAAGATGGGAGGAATCGGCGCGACAAAGCCCCCGGGCATGGTTTGCATGACGGAGGCGGCCCGGTTCGACAATCCGCGGCTCCACAGCAGCGACGTATGCAAAGGCGGCCACTTGTGCGTGTTCTTTCGCAGGTGGATCTGCTTGCCCAGCGCTTCGGCCATTTGCGACTTGAAACGGTCGACCGTTTCTCCCTGCCCGAGCAACAGCACGGTGTTGGGCGCCAGGTAACTCGAGACGTCGATCACGCCTTGCTTCTCGGCGGTGATCTTCATGCAGAGTCGGACGACGGCGTCGACGTCGAGCGCCGGCCCACGCGAAAAGACGACCCCCATCGTCACGTCTTGGGCCAGCTCCGAACATTCGTCGGCCATCGTCAGCAGTGGCCGCAACAGGTCTTGCATCTGGTAGACACCGCTACAGACCAGCGCCGTGATCTCGCCGATGCTGTAGCCCATCGAGAGCCGCGTGCGGGCGTAATCGATGTCGAAGAATTCTTTGAGGATCGCGACGTGGGCCCGCTCGACCGCCACGATCAGCGGAATGTCTTCGGCAAATGTTTCGGGGCCGCTTTCCTGGCGCGCGCGAATGCGTCCGATCAGATCGAACTTTCGGCCCGTTGCCTCGGAACAAACCGCGGCGTCTTCGAGCAAAAACTTTTCCAGAACCGGCCCATAGGCCGGATGGTCGAGCAGTTCGGGCGTGCGGCCGAGATTGGTGTTGTTGTAACCGCGGAAGCAAAAGGCCGTCGTAGCCTGGCGTTCGCGAATCTGATCGGCGCGGATCGTGTTATCCATTAAGTCGCTAGCGCGGTGATCGTGAGGAATGGGGAGGCGAGCCAGCGAGCTTGCGGTGCGATGCGAAAGCGCCGGGTCCTTTTCGTGACTATCCTAAAACTGGACCTTCAGCTTCGAAAACAGACTCGTGTTGTCTGCAACCGTCGGTTTTTGGATAGGCTTCTAGATTCTACTCTCAAAAACGGCCCACATGGCTTCGCGTCTGGCATTTGCAGGGCTGTTTTTGCGGTCGCCTTGAGCCGGTTCTTGCCCCACGGCGCCAGCGAGACTACAAAACAGGTTGAGACATAGCAAGTACAGGCTGGCAAACGCTTTCAATGCCGCAATCGCGGCAAAAACTCCGCATGATCCATCTGGCTGGGCTGACCGTCGTCGTCACCGGCTCATCGAGCGGGATCGGACGAGCGATTGCAATCGAACTTGCGCAAGCCGGCGCGAATGTGCTAGTCCACGCCCGCCGCAGTGAGGGCGCCGCCTCGGCCGTCGTCAAGGAACTGCAAACGCTGGGGGTCGAGTCGACGGTGCTGCTGGCCGATCTAGCCGACCCGCACGCGGCCGAACAGCTGGTCGAGCGCGCCTGGGAGTGGCGAGGCGGGGTCGATATCTGGATCAATAACGCCGGCGCCGACACGCTCACCGGCGACGCCGCACGATGGACTTATTGGCAAAAGCTCGACGCGCTGTGGCAAGTCGACGTGCGAGCCACGATGATCTGCTCGCGCGCCGCCGGGGCAAAAATGGTGGCCGCCGGCAGAGGCGCTTTATTGAACATGGGCTGGGACCAGGCCGAGCGCGGCATGGCGGGCGACAGTGGCGAATTATTCGGGGCGGTCAAAGGCGCTGTGATGGCATTCACCCGCAGCCTGGCCAAGTCGCTC
>DASXPZ010000392.1:0-6691 GCA_036493275.1 Pirellulales bacterium | reverse complement strand
TTCTGGAGTCTGCGGGAGGAAGAACGGCCCTCGTCGCAGACACGTTAACGACCCTGCCCAGCGAATGCATTCGCCAGTATCACGCCTCAGTTCCCATGGCTGAAGACGAGTATGCCAAGTCGCGCGGCTGATTTCTAGAGGAAACTTCGAAGAGAATCTGGCGGGTTCTGATCGAGAGCGGAAGGAAAGGAAATTCAAAATTTCATCTAAACAAGGCCAGGCAGAACTTCGGACCTAGTCTGAATTTCCTACCCCCTGTTTGATCCCTAGGTGAAGATGACACTGGACCAGGTCATTTGGACGAGGTCCAGTTTCCGATCGATCGTACGAACCGAGACGCCGAGTCGGGCGGCAATGTCTCGATTCGTGTGGCCCTCCATTTTGGCAACGGCGACCCAACGAAGATTATCGTCTCCAAGCATCGCCAACAAGCGCTGGATCTGTTCGTCCATCATGACGAGAGACTCGGGCGTGGGTTCGCGCCCAATGATCTCCGCGAATTCAGTCATCACATCAAACGACGCCTTGCCATCACGGCTTTCGGGATTGCGCTTCTTTCGCGCAGCGCGTCGCTTCTTGTCGATAATTTTGTGATGCGTAATGACGACAAGCAACTTCCAAAGCTCGTGTCGGCCTTGCAACTTGGAAAAGCGGCCTTCGGCAACGCCTCGGCAAAGCGTATCGAAGACGCTTATCGCCACGTCTTCTTCATCCGAGACTCGCCGCTCGTGCGGCTGCAGCTTGGTCTTGGCTAGCGCTACGATCTTCGCGAAATAACGCTCCCAAAGCTTCGTGGCCGCTTGGTCATTGGCATTGCCTCGTTGCAGGTCTCGCAGAAATCCCGAAATCGAGCCCTCGGCATTCCGCTCATCCGACTCGTCCATCTGGAATATCAACTTGCTCTTTGCGTATTCGTCAGGGCCTTGCGCAAATATTGTACCGCTCTGACCATCACAAGATAGACTCGCAGCAAATAACTAGTTGCTCAGTGGCAAATGGGTCCGCCTTGGGGCCAACCGCGAGTCATTTGCGAAATGCGATTAATGCGCGCACAAGACTGTCGCATCGGCGCGGGAAATGGCGGTCTCTCTATGGAAAGCAGCCATTGATCGACGTCAATGGCGTCTTAGGACCCCACTGATTTTTATGGAGGTTGAAATGAAGCGCAGTTACGTCTTGCTGTTTCTAGCGTGCGGAATCCTGGGGGCTTCGGCTCTCGCATATGCTGAGAAGGCCCCTTGCAAGTGTGACGGCAGCGACAAAGAAGAGGTTCTTTATGAGGTCAAGAGCGTCCAGGGAGATGCGTCGAGCAAGCCGTCGAGCGTCAGCTATTACTGTCTTGGGGGTGGCACAGGAGTGTTCACACTCAACGGCGACGACGGTCAGGCATGGTTCGACTATCAAGGTGGCTCCTATAGCCGAGAATTACAGTTCGAAGGCTACTTGACGATAGACGGCAAGACTTGCGCCCTCTACGGAACGGATAGTCCCGCAGGGACACATATTCCGCGGATTCGATCTTTCGCGTTTCAGATCTCGCCCAATGCAGACGGTTCGTACAATGTTTATTGGTCATGGAAACAAAACAATCCAGGTTATGTCTTCTCATTTTGCTCCGCTGCACGATATCGGCTCTCGAAGGAGTAAGCACCGCTGAGCCCGCACGAACCATCGACTGAATCCTCAAGCAGGAACAGTCATGGTAGGAGGGCGGGATCGTGGCGCCGATTATCCGAGCAAGTAATCGTCGGGCCGGGGCAGGCCCGACGATTACTAACGAACAAACAAAAGGGGTCAGAACTATTGTTTGTCACGCTACCCTTCTGCTACTGGCGCGTGCGGGGGCGGCCGCGGGGGCGGATGGTTAGGTCTAACTGGAGCTTCTTCGCCAGGCGCTTGATCCACTTTGGGTCGCCATACGGCAAGCCGGTTTCGCCCGAGCGGCGGACTGCCGCCAGCGTCGCTTCGGCGAAGGGACGATGGACTAGCTCCGACCATTTTCGGCGTCGCGTGGCGGCCTGCGGCGAGAGTTCTTCGTACGTCGTCAAGCGGTCGAGCAGCTCGTTCGGTTCGCCCAGGCCGTGCGCGCGAAAGCTGCTCCAGCGATAATCTTCGGCCCGCTCGACGACGCCGGCCCGCAGCGGGTTGGCCTCGATGTATCGCAGCACGGTCAACAGGTGTTCGTCGTTCTGAACGACAGGGCTTTTGAATCGCCCCTGCCAGACATGCCCGCCCGAGCGATGCTGCTTGTGATAGCGCTGCGTGTGCGAGACGAGCAGGCTTTGCATCAGGCGGCTGATCGGGACATCGGCGGCGCGGACGAGCAGGTGAAAATGATTGTTGAGCAGGCAATAACCGTACAATTGGAACGGCCGCCGCTCTTTGAGTTCGCCCAGCGCCGTGAGAAACGCGGCGAAATCGGCGTCTTTGCTGAAGACGCGCTGCCGATTATTGCCACGATTGATGACGTGGTAGATTAAACCCGCTTCGATCGGTCGCAAAGGACGAGGCATTCCGACAGGCTAGCGAAGGCAAAGGGCGAAGTCAAATAAATAGTTCTGACCCTTTTTATTGTACGGGACGGACAGGTGGATGGGGAAATGGATTGGGAATGTCGTTAAGTAAAAGTCGTCCGGCAGTTTCGACATGCGGAATCACGTGGTAGAGAAATCCAACCACAAATCTAGACGCGTCTTCAGTATTGTGGACCCTAGGATTAGCAAATAACTGACGGAGCTTTTCCATGTCCTCCATCCAGTCTGTCATATGGAAAATAAAGTCCTGCTTCCACATTGCATAATCGGCTGGTTCCTCCGATTCGGGCAGTCGCTGATCTCGGGCATCGTCGAAAACCGCTCCCAATAAATCTTCGAGCGCCGGCGAGATTGTCATGGTATATCCTCAAGGATCGCATTGATCAAAAAAGGATCACAAAAGGGTCAGAACTATTTTCTATTACCCAACGAGTATCGCGTTTCTCACCCCGTTTCGCGCACCGGCAGCGTTTTGGGTTCTGGCGCCTCGGCTTCTACTTCTCTTAGGAACGCGGCGGCTTCTTCCGGCGGCACCGGGTTGATGTAGAAGCCGGAACCCCATTCGAAGCCGGCCGTTTTTGTCAGCCGGGGGATGATTTCGATGTGCCAGTGGTAATGACCTAACTCCTGCGTGTTGAACGGGCCGGTGTGCAGAATGTAGTTGTAGGCCGGCCGGTCGAGCGCCGTTTCGATCTTGCCGATCACCTGCTTCAGCATGCGGGCCAGGTCTTCGACGCCCGACTTCTGGATGTTTTCGAAGTGGCTGCCGTGCGCCTTCGGCAGGATCCAGGTCTCGAACGGAAAGCGGCTGGCGAAGGGGCAAAACGCCACGAAGCCTGGCATGTCGACCGCGATTCGCTTTTCCGACGCCAGCTCTTGCTGGATCATGTCGCAAAAGACGCAGCGGCCACGATACTGAAAAAACTCCTGGCTTCCCATCATCTCTTCGCGGACCGTGATCGGCACGATGGGCGTGACGATCAACTGGCTGTGCGTGTGCTCGAGCGACGCTCCGGCCGCGGCGCCGACGTTCTTGAAGATCATGCCGTAAACCAGGCGGCGATCTTTTTTCAGATCGACCAGCCGGTCGCGATACGCCCACAGGACTTCGCGCAGGTTGTCTTCGGAAAGATCGGCGGTGCTCAGCAGATGCTGCGGGCTTTCGATAATCACTTCGTGCGCGCCGACGCCGCGCATCATGTCGTAGATCCCCTCGCCGCGCTTGTTGAGATCTCCCTCGATCTCGAGCGCAGGGAACTTGTTGGGCACCACGCGGACGCGCCACCCTTCGCCGTTGGCCAGCGAGCCGTGCCGGCGATACGCGAGCACCTCGGCCGGCGTGGCGTCCTCGTTTTTCTCGCAGAAGGGGCAATAGCCGCTGGTCTTCAATCGCGGCGTGCTTTCGAAATCGTGCGGGCGCTTGGCGCGGCTCTTGGCGATAATCACCCAGCGGCCGACGATCGGGTCTTTGCGTAAGTCTGGCATATAGTTAATTCGACGATAGAGGAGGTTCGTTCATCCGTAAAGAGCCGCCGGGGGCGATGCGGTGCAATTGCAGATTTCTGTAGCTGGGGTCTGTGACCCCAGATGTAGCTCGACAAAGACTCTGGCCTCAGAGAGGCCAGCCACAGAATTCCAGATCGCGAATTGTAACTTTGCTGTTCCCCTGGGGCGCGAAGCTATGCGTCTCTTGTTACGCTTGCCACATGATCAATTCGAAGTCGGCCGAGGGGACCGTGGTTTCGATCGCTCCTTCGTGCGGAAGTTTTTCGAGCGACTGGCCGGCCGCGAAGAGCTCCACGACGAAAGACAGCCGAGCGTCGATCTCCACGCCGAGCGCGCGGAACGGAATCGCCAGCTCCAGGATCGAATCGCAAGCCGCCTCCACGCCGACCGAAGGCGCCGGAAGGCCGTCGAAATGCAGCAGGGCCGGTGGCTCGGTCCAACTGGGGCGCGCTACGAGCAACTCGAAGCCGGCCGGTTGGTAAAACACGACGCGCAATTCGTCGACGTCGGCCAGCCGCTCGCGCGCGGCGCCCAAGCGGGCGTCGCAGCGAATGAACAGGTTCTCTTCGTCGCAGCCGAAGTAGACGTCGGAGAGCCGCCCTTCGGAGACCATGCTCATGGCGCCGCGCGATCCGCTGGCCGCGCAATGCCCGGCGTTGAGCCACTCGAAGTAGCTCCGCCGGCCGTCGACTCGGACGTTCAAAAACGACGTCGGCTCCGTCGCCAGGCGTGGTTGCGGATGATTCTCGCTGATCGGACGGGCGAGCTCGGCTGGGGCCGGCTCGTCGAGCACGGTGTAGACATTCTGCAAATGCCGGCGGAACAAACGGTCGAACAATTCGTCTTGCGCGCTCGAATGATCATCGCCGAACCACCAGAACCAGTCGCTCCCTTCGGCGATGTAAAGCTCTTCCCAGGCGCGGGCCAGTTGCTCCGGCGTTTTGTCCCCTTCCTTGACGGCGCGGACCAGGTGTTCGCGCGTCTCGAACAGCAGGTCCCAGGCTCGATTGCATTCGGGATGGCCGATCCAGATGCCGAAGTTATGCCCGATCCAACTGCCGGCGAAGAGCTCGCCGATGCGATCGGTGGCCGGATGCCTGGCCAGATAATCGCGGACGCGGACCGGCTTGATCTTGGGATGCGCAACGACGCGGCGATAGAGCTTGCGGAGGAAGTCGACGCCGCCGTTGGGATAATATTCCCAGCAATTCTCGCCGTCGAGAATGATGCTGACCAGCGAGGGCCGGCTGCCGTTGGCCGTGGTGGCGTGGCCGATAGCCTCGATTTTGCCGAGAAAATCATCCACGGCCTGCTCGGCCTGGTACCGCTGATAGTGGAAGCCGATCTGGTCGCTCATGGCGTGATCTCGAAATACGATCTGCACGCTTTGCCCTTTTTCTTCCACGCGCCACGGGCGGTAGAGCATTTCTGGGTTGCGCAAAAAACCGTGACCGTCGCGCGAGACCCAGCCTTCGGTCGAGCGCGAGAGGATTTCTTCGTCGGTGGCGATCCATTGAATTCCGGCGCGGGCTGCCTGCGAGATCATCGACTGGCAGACCGAACCTTCCGAGGGCCACATGCCGCGCGGTTTTTCGCCGAACAGCCGGGCGTGATAATCGACGGCGCGGCGAATCTGCGTCTCGGCGTCTTCGCGATAACTTTCCAGATGCTCCGGCAACACGACATTCGGCATCGCCTGCCGCGCCAGTCGCTTGTCGTGCAGTAGCGGGAGAATGGGGTGATAGAAGGGGGTCGTCGTCAGTTCGACCTGGCCGCGCTCGGCCAATTTGCGATGCAGTGGCACGACTTCTTTGAGCAGCTCCATCTGGCGCTCGAGCAGCCATTCTTTTTCGGCCTCCGTCCAGTGCTTTCCCTTCTTGCGGAAGTCGGCCAGGTCTTTATCGCGCTCGAAGGCCAGCGGGTGAATCCACGACAGGTTTGACCAGCATTGAAGGTCGAGGACGTCGCGCTTCGTAAAACGTTTGGCGGCCTTGGCGGCCGAATCGATCGACAGCCCGCGCTTCTGATACAGCTCCAAATAGCGCTGATAAGGACGAATCATGTGGTCCGGGTGGACCATGAAGAAATTATCGAGCAGATAGTTCGTGTCGGCTTCCGAAAGCCCGTCAGCCGGAGTGCGCGAGACGCGCAGATGGTCGTCGATGGCGCCGCGATCGGTATAGGCCGTGAGCTGCAACAGCAGACTGGGGACGAGATTGATGGTGGCGTGCAGCTCCGGAACTTCGGAGAGGAGCATCGCCATTCCCCAGTAGTCTTTCACGCCATGCAGGCGGACCCAGGGCATGGGGTTTTCGCCGGCGACGTCGTCCGGGTAGTAGGGCTGATGCTGATGCCAGATAAAGGCCAGCGAAATGTCGTGCATGACAGTCCCTTTCTTTGCTCGACTGAGAAAGGCTCAGGCTGAAACGGCCCGAGCGAATCCAATTTCTGGGGACGGCCGCCTGCCATCCGCTTTTTCATCAATTCGCCGCGTGATGCTCCGGCGCCATTTTTACCGCAATCCGCTGATAGAGGTTGACGTATTGTTCCGCGCTGCGCTTCCACGACCAGTCTTGCAGCATGCCTGTCCGCACCAGTTGCTTCCACAGGTTTGTGCTGTGCCACATGTCGACCGCCCGACGGAGCGTTTC
>DASXPZ010000391.1:0-2396 GCA_036493275.1 Pirellulales bacterium | reverse complement strand
CCGGGCTGCACGCCCGAGTTGGGCGAGGCGGCGTTCTACGGCCCCAAGGTCGACTTTGTCGTTACCGATTGCATCGGTCGCGAATGGCAATTGGGCACCGTGCAGTTAGATTACAACCTGCCGAGCGAAGAGCGATTTGGCCTCGAATATATTGGTCCCGACAACAAGCCCCATCGGCCGGTGATGATCCATCGGGCGCCGCTTGGATCTCTGGAGCGATTCATCGGCGTGCTGATCGAGCACTTCGCCGGAGCGTTTCCCCTCTGGCTGGCGCCCGAACAGGCGCGCGTGGTGACCGTCACTCAAAAGGCGGAGGAATATGGGCGGGGGGTCGAGCAGCAACTGCGGGCGGCCGGCCTGCGCGTCAGCGGCGACTATCGGGCCGAGAAACTGGGCGCCAAGATCCGCGACGCGCAACTGAAATTGATTCCGTACATGCTGGTCGTAGGGGAACGGGACGCGGCCGAGGGGAACGTTTCGGTCCGGGATCGCCTGGAAGGGGACCTGGGGGCCATGCCACTCGCCGCGGCGATCGAAAAACTGCAAAAAGAGGTCGCCGAAAAAACCATTCGCCAGGTGGCCAAGGCGACGGTCAGCCTGGCCGAAGGGGGCGAGTCGAACGAATATTAGGCCGCCTCGGCGTTCCTCCCGCCAGGCAGCGTGGCCAAAATAGCGTAGAATTGTGGCGGAGTTTGCGGGAATCCCGCCGGCGATTTTTGCCGCTACGTGGGCGCCAGCAATCCAATTTCGTAAGCTGCGCGGGAGTTGACTCACTACCGCGCGCTGCGGGATACTAGTGACTGTTTGCTTTGTGAAGTTTGGGGCAATTTTTTGAGCCGTGGCGGGAGAAATCGATCAGCGGGCGACTTTCGGAAGCCCGTGGAAACGCGAACGGAAATCGCTTCGCGTTTTTCGACCGAACCGCTCGGCGTCAATCAGACCATAATGGAGGACCACTGCGATCGAAAAAGCACAGAGAATGAACGAGCAGATCCGCATTACACCGGTGCGGGTCATTTCGGCAGAAGGGGAACAACTCGGCATAATGCCGACCGAGCAGGCGATTGCCGCCGCCAAGGAGGTCGATCTCGACCTGGTGGAAGTGGCGCCCAACGAGCGCCCGCCCGTCTGCCGCATCATGGACTACGGCAAGTTCAAGTACCAGCAAAAGAAGCGGCAGCACCGCAGTCAGGCTCACCACAGCAAGATCAAAGAAATTCGCGTTCGCCCCAAGACGGGCGAGCACGATATCGAGGTCAAGGTCAGCCGAGCCCGCGAGTTTTTGACGCATAAAGACAAGGTCATCGTGTCGGTCGTCTTCCGCGGGCGCGAATTGGCGCACATCGAAGAAGGCCAGCGGGTGATCAAGCAGGTGCTGCAAAGCCTGGAAGACATCGGCAAGGTCGAATCGGCCCCCAGCCAACAAGGCCGCCGCATCACTTGCATCCTGGCGCCGAAGTAGCGTCGACGGTCCGGCTTGAGCCGCGCGCCGGGGGCGTCACGGTTTGATATTCGTTTTGTAGTAGGAACGCCGCTCGATCGAGTGGGGTCGAGGTGTAAGCTCGCGCGGTCCTAGCCAAGGCGCAGGCGCGCAAAAAAATCGATCGTGCAAAGCGGGGCTTCGACGCCTTCTTCACTCGCCTCCCAGTTGCAGGCTGGCAACGACTTCTTTCGTGACGTCGACGCCGCCGCGGAAGTTGCTGGCGACTGATCCGATCGTGTAGATCGGTCCCCACGGAATTCCCCACCATCCGCAGAAGAGCGAGATCAGGGTGTAGCCCAGCCCTTTCCCGACGGCGCTCTCGCCGGCGCGGACGAAGCGAATATCGCTCGGCCGCTGGAACGTCATAATGAAGATCGAGACGCAATACTTGTAGATCACAAACCGGGCGCCGTGCTCCAACTCGGTTTGAAGTTGCTGCGGCGTCATCCCGTCGATGCCGACGATCTTCATCGTGCCCTCCTTTTTTTGTGCTGAATGGTTATCCAGAGAGATAGCTTCCCCGGTCTACCAGCCCGAGTCGCAGGGCGCCATCGCGCGCCGACTTGATTGCTCTTGTCGAATCACGATTTTCTGCGAAGCACACTCGCGCCGATCGGTCTACTTGGAGCCCCCATCGATGATCCTCATTTCCATGAGCGCGCCGCCGACGAGAAACGCCGCTCCTACGAGCACGTAAAAGATCCTGGCGCCTCCGCGACCGAAGATCGAGACGAGCGGCCGCGCCTTGCGATGCTCCATGAACCAGTCGAAGTCCAGGGCGGCGGCCCCGACCGTGAACAACCCAAACGCGACGAGAATCCAGCCAGCCATCGAATAGCCCCTTTTTGTTTGATACGAAGCTTGAAGCGAATGGAGAGCCCGAAAAACCGCGAAGCAAACTCGCGCGATTGTA
>DASXPZ010000390.1:0-10115 GCA_036493275.1 Pirellulales bacterium | reverse complement strand
AGAAGCCCAACCCAAACAAAATCACGAAAGCTGCAACTCGCGCAAACCGAGCGTTAAAAAGCGCAGAAGAACATCAGCCACCGAGAACACCGAGGTCACTGAGGAAGACACGATGTTCGCCCCAACGAGTTCGCGACCAACACTAAAATCGGTCTTTCTTCGTCTCGGTGTTCTCGGTGGCTCACAATTCTTTCTTACACCAGCCCGCAGCGTGACAGAAGCGAAACAAAAACAGACTCGTAGAACGCGAAAGATGCAACTCGCGCAACCCGAGCGATAAATAAACGCAGAAGAAGATTAGCCACCGAGAACTCAGAGATCACAGAGAAAGACGTGGTCGTCGTCGCACCGAGTTCGTGACCAACACTAAAATCGTGCCCTCTTCGTCTCGGTGTTCTCTGTGTGCTCGGTGGCTCTCACTTCTTTCTTACGCCAGCCCCAGGCCGATTTCGAAAATCTCGGCCGCGTCGAGCACGCGATCGTTCGATTCGAACAGTGCCCGGATCGCTGCTTTGTGGATTTTCATTTTGGCGCCGCCGACGCCGATGGCGCCGTAGCAGATCCGGCCGTCGCGCTCGGCCGCTTTGTCCATTACCTTGATCCCGGCAATCCCCAGCGGTGGAACCGCGTTCAAGTCGATGGCGACTTTTAACTCTCGGGCGCCAGCCAGCGCCGCAGCCGGTAACAGCTCGATCCCCGCCGCTCCGGCAGCCACAACCAGCGCGCTATCGCCGAGCGCCTCTTGCAACTCCGCGGCCGACGCGGTCGAGCAGGGTATGACGCGGCCGGCGGGAGATTTTGCCGCGATCGACTGGCAGACTTCTTCGGCCCGCTTGAGATTGCGTGACGCGGCGCGGACTTCCGCTCCGGCGCGGGCCAACAGCCAGGCGACCCGTTGCCCCACCGGTCCGGTGGCGGCGAGGACGGTGGCCTTTAGCCCTGCTAGCTCCAGATGCCTGGCCGCCGCCAGGACCGCGGCGGCGGCCGTAGTGTTGGCGCCGTTGGAGTCCATCATCACCGAGCAGCGGAGCGGTCCGATGAACGCCTTTTGAATGGCGGCGACGACTTTCTCCCCCAGCGCCACGTCTGAGCCGCCGACAAAGAGCGCCGTGTTCTTCAGATCGTCCGGCCCGCGAGTGAAGATCGCCCCATGAACGCGCTCGACGACATTCTCCGGCGTGATGCCGTGGTGGCGCAGCAGATGCTCGACGCCCGAGTCGATGGCGACGACGCTGTCGAAGACGCTCGGCTGCGAATCGGTGTCGAGCTGGACCAGAATCCGGGGCTTGCTCACGAGACTTCTCCCTGGGCTCCCCACTAGCCCAACACGCCAGCGAAGGCCTGTCGCGCTTCATGCCCTCGCTGGCGCTTCGGGTTAGTGTGGAAGGATGAAAGGATGATTCGTCAGTTGAGTTCGGTTGAGATCGTCAAACGCCGGAAGGCGGGCAAAAATGCCCGCCTTCCTGAGATCCGATGCAAGACGACTGCCCGGCGCGCCGCTTCCGCGATACTGCTCGGCGCTTGCCGCGTCGCAGTTCGTTCGTTTAGAAGCCGCGGAAGGGGTGCGCGGCCGAATCCTTGCCGGCGATCATTTCGTCGACGGTCGGTTTGCCCGCCATTGCGCTGGCAATCGCCTGCTTGGTGGCTTCGTAGTTGAACTGATAGATTTTCTTGTCGTCCTCGGCGAGCCAGTGGATGAAAACGCCGCAAACGATGACCAGCTTCTCAGCGTCGCTCTTGGGAATCACCCCGGCGGCGACCTGGTCCGCCACGGCCTTGGCGACGGCCGCCTGGGCTGGGCCGAACATTTGCACCGCCTGCTTGGCGCCTTTGATCGTCACCTTGGTGACCAGCACCGTGGCCGGCTTGACGGCCAGGTTCGGCGTCAGCACGGCCAGCAGGTTGCTATGACCTTGGGTTTGCGTGGCCAGCGCGTGGGCGAACGCCGAGCCGACCGGGCCGTCCTTGTCGCCGATCAACAGGTCAATATGGGCGATCTCGTTCCCTTCGCCGACCAAGGCCTCTCCGATGTACATCGACATATTTCGATCTCCGTTCAATAGCTTTGAGTTGGTGCGCGGATGCCTGCGGCGCCGCTCTGCGGAACGCGCCACGATACCAAACCGCGCTCGGAATGCAACCGGCCCGGAGCCCGTGAGGTTCTGACAGATGAAGTCTTTCCGCGGGTTGCTCTGCTACTCTTCGGCCACTTAAAATGCACGAATTCTCAAGATCGAACCGATGAGGCGCGACCATGTATCGATGGTTCAATACGGGCTCTCTTTTGTTGTCGATTAGTCTGTGCGTTACTGGAATCGCTTGGGCCGCGGAACCGAGCAAATCGCTCGCCGCTCCTCAGAACGAGACCAAACCGACCGAAGAGAAGGACGAGAAGAAATCGTCGGCCAGCACTCCGCCGGCGGCCAAACCCCATGAGCAGTCCGAGGCGATCAAGGCCTTTCGCAAAACGGCGGTCTCGCTCACGTATCCGAGCGGCGACCTGAAGCTGCCGGGCTGGATCTACAAGCCGGCCGGCGACGGGCCGTTTCCGGTAGTGATTTGGAATCATGGGAGCGAACAGCGGCCGACCGCGCATCCGGAGCTAGGCAAGTTCTACACCGAGCACGGCTACGTTTTATTTTTGCCTGTTCGCCACGGACATGGCGAGGCGCCGGGAGACTACATCGTTGCCCTGCAAGACAAGCACCGCGCCGAAATCGACGACTTGACGATCGTGCAGCGCAAGGCGGTCGAGCTGCACGAGGTGTACAACCGCGACGTGGTGGCCGCGGTTAAGTGGATTCGCGAGCAGCCGTTTGTCGATCCCAAGCGTTTGGCGATCTCGGGCTGTTCGTACGGCGGAATTCAAACGCTGTTGGCGTCAGAACAAGACTTGCACGCGCTGGCCTTCGTCGTCTTTTCTCCCGGCGCCATGTCGTGGGCGAATCCCGAATTGCGAAAGCGCGAAGCCCTGGCGGTAGAGCGGGCTCGCGGACCGATGTTCTTATTGCAAGCAAAAAACGATTACAGCATCGGCCCTAGTGAAGTCTTGGGCCCGCTGTTGCGCGACAAAAAGGGGCTCAATCAGGCCATGCTCTATCCAGCCTTCGGCGAAACCCACCAAGACGGCCACGGCGGCTTCGCCTGCTGGGAAGAAGGAATCGCGGTCTGGGGCAACGACGTGCTGCAGTTTTTGGAGAAGGCGGGGATGCAACCAAAGTAGGTCACGCACGCACGCGCCTGACAAAACGTCTTTCTAAGACACCACATTCAATCCGTCCCTCAAACCGGCGCCGCTTCGATCACGCACACGTCGGCCGCCGTCGGCACGATCCGCGCTAGCCGCAGGCCGCCGGCGTCGAAGAGTTGGCGGTACTCTGCTTCGGTTCGTTCCATGCCGCCGGGCAGGACCATCATCGCCAGGTCGTAATATTTGCCAGGCGCAGGTTCGTTGCCGGTCTGAATCACGTATTCGACAACCAGCAGTCGCGACTTCTCACTCATCGCGCGGCGGACGCAACTCAGGATCTGCACGCTCTGCTCGTCATCCCAGTCGTGGATGATGTGTCGCAAAATGTAGGCGTCGCCGCCGCTGGGGGCCGTCTCGAAAAAGCTTCCGCCAATCGCGCGGCAGCGCGAAGCGACTCCCGCGGCGCGCAATCGCTCCTCAGCCGCCGCCACCACGTGCGGCAGGTCGAACAGCACGCCCTGCATGCTTGTGTGGCGCTTGAGGATCTCAGCGAGCGTGCTGCCGTTGCCGCCGCCGGCGTCGACGAGCGTCGTCACGCCGCTGAAATCGTAGGCGTCGAGCATCGCCGCGGTTTCGCGGCCGTGGATGCTGGTCATGGCGGCGTCGAAGTCGCGGGCTTTTTCGGGATGCTCGGCCAGAAAATCGAACAGCGGTTTGCCATAACGATGCGTGAACGCGCACTCACCGGTCTGCACGTTATGCAGCAAGTCGCCCCAAGCATGATAGGGTTCGCTTCCGAGCATGATGGCCATGGCCCATTTCGAGTCGGGCGCGTCTTTCCGGAGCGCGTCGGCCAGTGGCGTCAGTTGAAAGCGGCCGTCGGCCCCTTCGGCGAAGATCCCGCGGCTGGCCAATGTTCGCAACAGGCGATAAAGCGAAAGCGCGTGGGTCTTCGTCCGCGCCGCCAATTCATCCGCGCGCAGTGGCCCGGCGGCCAGCAGATCGGCGATCTCCAACCTGGCGGCAACGTAGACTGCCTGATTGAGCCAGTTGCTGGTGATCAGTTGAGCTAGCTCGATCGAGGGCGTTGTCGATTTCATCTGTGGTCGTCCTCTGAGATAACGGAGAAGATACGCTGTAATCACTATCACGCCGTGAGCCGTAAGGGGAAATGTCCCTCTGTGCTCGCAGCGCTGGGGAGTGCAACGTATGGGCTATTTTTCTGCCTACGAAGCGTCTCGACAAGCGGCCCTTCAGGACCGGTTAGCCCAGGACATGCGTGGCGTATGCCCTTTGTGAGAATCTCGCAAGACTCTACGGGGCTGGCTTAGCAGGCGTCTTCCCTTCAGCTAGACTAAAAAGACCGTCGGATGCGACCGTTCCCGCCCATTTGTACCCTCCGCTACCATCCATCGCATCCGTCGTTGATTCTTAGCTATACCCCTCGCCCTTGATAAAGCACCATGATTTCTTCGCGTTTCCTTAGTCTTTCGGCCGCGCTCTTTGTGATTCTGTTGGCCAGGACGGTTTTTTCCCCCCGCTGCGATGCCGAGGACCATCTGCGCGATTTGCAAACCCGCGCAGTGACCGATGGTTCGGCCCCGTGGGGTTATTGGGGAGCGAAACCAGAGCGATATTTGGGCTGGTCGACGCATTCGAATCGTTTGATCCCCGCGTATACTTTTGGCCTGTCGCTTGATCCGGTCCGTGGCGAGCGAAGCGTTTATCGCGACGCCAAACGTCTGACCGAGCTTTACGGTCGGGCGCCATCGCAGACGGTGAACCCGAGGGCGGACTACTTCGACCAGACAGACGTTGCCCAGTTGCAGCGCGCCGCGGCCGCCGCGGGCAAAAAGTACGTGGTCCTGATCGTGTTCGACGGCATGGACTGGCAGACGACGCAAGCAGCCGCGATCTATCGCGCCGGCAAGGTGGGTTATACCGAGGGGCGCGGCGAAGGATTGTACTTCCAGGAATATCGCGGCGCGCCAACGGATTACGGCTACTTCGTCACTTCGCCCCACAACGACGGGACCGATTGCGACGTCGACGCGCAAACACTACGCAACGTCGGCGGCAAAACGCCCGGCGGTTACAACGCCGAGCGCGGCGGGCCCAATCCGTGGACTCCCGGCAGCAATCCGGAATACGTGATCGGCAAGGCAACTGATTGTCCGCACGCCGTGACCGATTCGGCCGCCTCGGCCACCAGTCTCTGCGCCGGAATCAAGACCTACAACGATTCGATCAATATCGATTCGCAAGGTCGCCAGGCCTCGACCGTCGCGCACGATTTGCAAGCCAAAGGATACGCGATTGGCGTGGTGACCAGCGTGCCGATCAGCCACGCAACGCCCGGTTGCGCGTACGCCCACAATGTCTCGCGCGATGATTTTCAGGACATTAGCCGCGATCTGCTCGGACTCCGTTCGGTGGCGCATCGCGAAGCGCCGCTGTCGGGCGTCGATGCTCTGCTTGGCGCCGGCTGGGGGCAGGAACTGACCGAAGACAGCAAGCAGGGGCTTAACTACGTCGCAGGCAACAAATACCTGGCCGCCGCGGATCGTAATCGCGTCGACGTCGAGCAAGGCGGGCGGTACGTCGTCGTTGAGCGCAAAGAAGGACGCAACGGAAAAACTGCGCTCGCCGAAGGCGCCGATCGCGCCGCGCGCGACGGCAAGCGGCTGCTGGGATTCTTCGGCGCCAAGACAGGACACCTGCCGTTTCAAACCGCCAATGGGGATTACACTCCCACCATCGGCCTCAAACGTTCGGCCGAAGAGTACACGCCGGCGGATCGCGAGGAGAACCCCACCCTCTCAGATATGACGCGGGCCGCGCTCGCGGTCCTCTCGACCAACAAAACCGGCTTCTGGCTGATGATCGAAGCGGGCGAGGTCGATTGGGCCAATCACGACAACAACCTGGATAACTCGATCGGCGCCGTCCTGAGCGGCGACGACGCCTTCCGCGCCGTCACCGAGTGGGCCGAAGCCAACCACTGTTGGGATCAGACCGCAGTGATCGTGACCGCCGACCACGGCCACTACCTAAACCTCACAAAACCTTCAGCTATTCTGTCCGAGGCTTCCGCCTCGGCGAAGTAGTTCGCTTGGGTCGAGCGGTTTCGCGGTATCTGAAAATCGCTAGAGGTTTGCGCGGCCCTTTCAGGAACGCCTCGGCTTAGTTGGTTTTGCGACTGGCAAAAAACACGGGTTGCCCCTGACTCCGGCGTGAAAACTTGCCGGGTCATGGGGAATCTGCAGCGCCAAAGTGGCAGAAAACCAGGTCGAGGCGAATCGACGTTTCTCAGATCCGAGCGGGACCAAAACGCCTCCCGATCGTGACACCACATGGGGTATCCGATCGCCCTGACGGAAGTCGCCAGTTTTTCTCCGTCTAGTATTCCATTCGGCAAATCCTTGGTATACTTTTTGCGATTGGTTTCAGCGGGCGCAGGTTCGATCAGACGCAGGGGTTTGCGTTTCTGGGTTCCGTGTCCTCGAGTGACCAGCGGCGTTTGGGCCGAGCGCGGCCCCTTTTTCCTTGACCCGGAAAGCATTCGGCGGGTCGACATGCCCTCGCACAGGAGATGAACGGTGGGCAAGAAGTTGTATGTAGGAAACCTTCCCTACAGTATTAGCAGCTCCGATCTGGAGCAGATGTTCTCGCAGTACGGCGCCGTGCAAAGCGCACAGGTTATCGAAGACCGTGAGACGGGACGAAGCAAGGGATTTGGTTTCGTCGAGATGGGTTCCGACAAGGACGCCCAAGCGGCCATCACTGGCCTGAACGGCCAGGACCATGGCGGCCGCCCGTTGACGGTGAACGAAGCCAAGCCTCGTGAAGATCGTGGCGGAGGCGGCGGCGGAGGAGGTTACGGTCGTGGAGGTGGTGGCGGCGGCGGTGGCCGCGGCGGTCGCTACTAGACCAAAGATTGTTTTGAAGTCCCAGTTGCTTCCGTGTTCATTGTTTCCTCAGGCCCAAACCTGACGTCGATGGCGCCCGAAGCATTGAGTCCTTGCTCGGCGCGCAAGACGGTTGCCGAGACAGCCGCCGCGTTACTGGCCGGCGGCAATCTTCAAATGCCCGATGCTCCGCGGCGTGATGACCGCGGCTTTGTGGGAGAACGCGCGCCGCGGCCTCCTACGGCATTCTCTTGTGCTGACTCCGCGAAGCGCCAGCAGCACTAACGAATCGTCTAGAATCGACGACTCCGCGCGGTTCAAGCCGGCTCTTTCGACCTGATGATTGGCACGATTTTGTGCGTTTGAACGAGTCTTGGGGCTCGGGCGCCCCCGATTTCGGCTCAAACTCCCTGTCTTGTCAAGTACTATCGCTTAATAATAAGTAGCCTAACTAATCTTGCGAGCATGGGGAGCGTGGGGCAGAATAGAAGTGGTGGGCCAGAGAACCAGGCCGGCGCTAAAAGCGCCATGAACGTGAAAGCGCGCGCGGGATTTCGCGCTGGGGACTGAGTCTGCTGTTGTCAGAAGCTAAGGAAACGCCAATGTGGCGCGACCACCACGAAATTGCCGATGGCTGAAATTGCCTGCGTGCGGCGGCTGGCAGCTTCCATTTTTTGACGCGCATTAAGCGCGGGAAATTGCCCACGTGACCGACAAGGTGATCGAACTTGATCTTGAAGCCTGTGCTCAGGCCGCGACGGTCTGCGCCTGTTTCAACTTTCGCAAAGCCTCTCGCGCAGTTACCCAGCACTTCGACGAGCAGTTGCAGCCCACCGGGTTGCGGTCGACGCAGTTGGTGATTCTGCTGGCGGTGGCCGTCTACGAATCGAGCGGCATGGCCGAATTGGCCCGCGCGCTGGTGATGGATCGCTCGACATTGACGCGCAATCTGCGGCCGCTGATCAATCAAGGCTTCTTGACGCTCAATTTAGGGCAAGATCGGCGCACGCGTTTGATCCAGCTCACCCAGGCGGGGCGCAAGTCTCTAAAACAAGCGATTCCGGTGTGGGAAAAAGCCCAACGCGAGTTTGTCGGCGAATTGGGGGCAGATCGGTGGCAGACGCTGCTGGGCCTGCTGGGTGAGACCGTCAAGGTCGTCTGGACAGACCCCAAAGCGTAGCAGTCAGACGCTTGTTTTAGGAGGCGAATGCCGCGTTCCAGTTCGAATGCTCTGCGCGATCCGTGCGGACTTCACTCACTGACCTAACGTCCCTTCGCGCAGGCGCCGGATTCATAGCTTAGCGGCGTGGCCCTCGCGAGGCATTCTCCATTGGCTGGCTGAGCGCATCAATTCTCGGCTTAGCGTTTCGCTTTCTTGCGGGACCGCGGCCTGGCGGCTTCTGCGCGACGCGCGCCCATTTCTCGGGCGACTTCCACGGCCAGTTCGTGCTGCGCGTCGAGTCCCCAACGTTCCAGCAGGCTGAGCCACTCGTGGGCTTTGTTCGCGTTCAATTCAAAATTCCGCACGTCTTTTTCGCGAGCGGTTTTGGCCATTTCGCGGAGCATCCCGGCCAGGTCGAGGACGCGAAGCGCCAGGGCGTCGAGTGTTTCTGGCGAAAACCTGGAAAGGGTCATATTACGTCTCAGCCGGGGGGCGGCGTCGCGGGAATCCGCAGTCATTTTAGCTACCTGACCGCCGGTTTGTCGAGCGTATCACACGCAAAAGATCAAATCGACGTTCTTTTTTATGACCTTATTTTTGGCCAAATTTATGGTTGAAATATGGCCAGCCGGCGCCGTACGATCAGCGCCGTTCTGGGAAGGACGGAGCGAAAGTCGCTCGCCCCAAAGCCCGTTTTCCTCGCAACATGAGCCTGTTTATGCTCCGTATCGATTCCACCCGCCCTCCGGCTTTCGCCGATTTGCTCCCCCCCGAACGGCGCGACTCTTCGAGTCTCGCCGTTTCATCCGGCAAACGCCTGGCAGCGGAAACCGACGCCGACCGCGACTCAGACGAGTTCGCTAATTCGGAATTCGACGATCGAAACCTCGAAAACGAGGTGTTCGATGACGACGCGGACGACGAGATTCCGGCGCAGTTCGACCCTCAGCGCTGGGATGATTTCGGCGCCGATTTCGACGACGAAGAGCCTGAGCCTGAACGAGGAGACTTCTGGCCCGAAATCGACGACGAGCCGCTGTAGGACCTGACTCGAATGAAAACCCCCTGATTCGCTAAACCGATTTTTGTCTTGCCCTAGCCCAGTTCGTTCAGCAGGAGGACCCGCCTATGATTTCCGCGGACTTAATTCATGAAGTCAGACGCCTGCTGGAGGTGCGGCCCGAACTCTCGCAGCGAGAAATCGCGCGGATGACGGGTGTTAGCCGGGCGACGATCGGCTCGGTCGCGTCGGGCCGTCGACCGGATTACCTGCCACGAGTCCGGGACGAAGTGGAAGAACGACCGCAGGGCCCGCCGGAACGATGCCGTGGTTGTGGCGGCCTGGTCTACATGCCTTGCAGGCTTTGTCGCGTTAGGGAGATCAAGGCCGAGGAGCGTGAGCGAGCACTGAGGGAACGAAACAATCCCTTTGTTCCGCCGCGGCGCGTCGAGCGAGACCGCGTCGGCGTCGGAGAGCGAATGACGAATGAGGCGAACGGCGCGGGCGTTTGCTCGAAATCCAGTACAGAGAAACGAGTTCGATCCGCAAGTCTCGCAGCGCGGCCTGACGTCCGACAAATAGAAGGATGGCGCGCGGCAGGCTGCCGCTCGGGAGAATAGCCACTGAGGTCACCGAGGACACCGAGAAGAAGGAGGACTTCGGACCGAAGGTCGCGGCGCAACATGGCCGCCGTTGTGAGCAGAAACTCTCTTCTGCGGTCACAATTGAATCGGCAGATCGCTTTACGGAAAGTCTGGGTAGCATCCGACCATCGCTATGAGCGGCGAACATTGGTCGTCCTCGTCCTCTTTTTTTCTTCTCGGTGTCCTCCATGCTCTGTGGTTATAGGTATTC
>DASXPZ010000389.1:0-6121 GCA_036493275.1 Pirellulales bacterium | reverse complement strand
GTCAAAAAGAGGCGGCGAGGTGTCTGGCCTTTCAAACCAATAGACTGGGCCAGCGGTTGTAGCCGATCGCCGGGTCGTTTGAGCGATGTTCACGGATCAATTCGACCTCTTTCTGGCTGATTTCTCTATCCGTAGCAATATCCGACTCCCAGAGGATTTGACGTCGGATGCAAAAATCGCGTCGTTCGTCCCGGGAGAAATCATTGGCGATCAACGAACTATCGGCGCTACCGAAGTAGTTAATGCTGTCAGTCAGATCCTTGCCGATGTAGATTTTCCCGTTGGGATAGGTGATTTTGTAAATGATCTTCATCGTTTTGCGGCGCCGTATCGCCAACTCATTAGTAGTCCGAAGCCAGCTCCGGAAACTCCTCTTCGAGTTCCATGATTAGTTCGACGATGTCGAGCGAGTCTATTCCCAATTCCACCAACATGCGCGCAATGTCGCTGAGGAGGATCACTTCGCTCAACTTTTCTTCGGGGACGCCCAATTGTCGAGCAGCCGCATGGAGCAGTTCGCGCCGCCGAGACCCTAATGCTGGCTCCGCAATGATGCGGGTTTCACCCGCCGCGCGGAAGAACCACAATAGATGTCCGCAGTGCGGACAAGGGGCGTCTCCCAAAGGCTGCGACGGTTCAAGAATTACATCCTTCCCGCAGAGCGGGCAACGATTCGGTTCGCCTTCCGGTGTGCGACTCGAAATAATTGGCCAGTCCATCGGACTATCTCAGAAGGACTACGTCCTCGAATAAGCTAATTGGCTTTTCACGCCAACAACTTCTTCACCACATTCCCCGCCACGTCGGTCAAGCGGAAATCGCGGCCCTGGAACTTGTACGTCAGGCGCGTGTGGTCGAAGCCGAGCAGGTGCAGCACCGTGGCTTGCAGGTCGTGGACGTGGACTTTTTCTTCCGTCACGAAGTAGCCCAGGTCGTCGGTGGCGCCCATCGTCATGCCGGGCTTTACGCCGCCGCCGGCCATCCACACGCTGAAGCAATGGGGATGATGGTCGCGGCCGAACCATTTTGAATCATTCCGCATTTCGTTCATCGGCGTGCGGCCGAACTCGCCGCCCCAGATGACCAGCGTCTCGTCGAGCAGTCCGCGCTGCTTGAGATCCTTGAGTAGCGCCGCCGCCGCGCGGTCGGTCTGCTGACAGAGCCTTGGCAGCTCGTGGACGATGTCGTTGTTCTCCGCCACACCGTGCGTGTCCCAGCCGCGGTGGAAGAGTTGCACGAAGCGGACGCCGCGCTCCACCAACCGGCGGGCCAGCAGGCAGTTGTTGGCGAACGAAACCTTGCCCGGCTCAGTGCCGTACATCTCGTGCGTTTCGCGCGTCTCGCTCGCCAGGTCCATCAGCTCCGGGGCGCTCGTCTGCATGCGATAGGCCGTCTCGAACGCTGCGATGCGCGTGGCGATCTCGGGGTCGCCCACCTCGGCCAGTTGCTGCTCGTTGATGGCTCGCAGCGCGTCGAGCGAGCGGCGCCGCTGGGCGTCGTCCATGCCAGCCGGGTTCGAAAGAAACAGCACCGGATCCCCCTGCGAGCGAAACGTGACGCCCTGGTAGACGCTCGGCAAAAAGCCGCTCGACCAGCACGACGTTCCGCCATCAGGCTGGCCGCCGCCGGAGATCATCACGACGAAGCCGGGCAAGTTCTGCGATTCGCTCCCCAGCCCATACGTGAGCCACGAGCCCATGCTCGGCCGGCCGAACTGCGTGCTGCCCGTGTTGAGAAATATCTGCGCCGGCGCGTGATTGAAAGCGTCGGTGACCATCGATCGCACGATGGCGATGTCGTCCGCGCAGGTCGCCAATTGCGGCAGTAGCGCCGAAAGCTCCGCGCCGCTCGCGCCGTAGCGGGCGAACTTGTGAGGGCTGCCGAGGAGCTTGGGCGTCCCTTTGATGAACGCGAAACGCTCGCCCTTGATGACCGAATCTGGCACGGGCTGGCCGTCGAGCTCGACCAGCTTCGGCTTGTTGTCGAACAAGTCCAACTGGCTGGGGGCGCCCGCCATGAAGAGATAGATCACTCGCTTCGCCTTGGGAGCGAAATGGGGGAGGTGGGCGGCCAACGGATCTGCGCTATTGATGGCTGACGGAATCTGCCCGGCGAGGGCGCGGCCCGCTCCTTCGCCCAAAAGGGACGCGAGCGCCACGGCGCCGATGCCGGCGGCGCTATCGCGAAAGAAATGGCGCCGCGTGATCGAGCGGAGGAGTTGCTCTGCTTCGTTGAGATGTTCGTTCGGCATGATCGTGAGCTCGTGTGGATTCTTCTGCGCTTCTTTTGTTTTTTGTTCGCTCTTGTGTGGCCGGGGTCTCTGACCCCGGATTTCTTCCGCTTGAACGTCGCACACACATCTCCGGCCTCAAAGAGGCCGGCTACAGAAAAACAAATCTGAGAACGATTACAGAGGGCGCTATTCCTTCGTTAATGTCGAGTCGAGATTCAACAGCACATTCGCCACCACGGTCCAGGCGGCCCTCTCAGGAAGTTCCTTTTTGTCGCCGTTCTCGGCCGGCGGCTTGCCGAGCGTTAGCTCAGTCGCCGCGTCCGCATGCTCTCGGTAGTACGACAACTCCTGCTGATAAAGAGCGACGAGTTGTTCTAGTTCGGCCGGGCGCGGCGGGCGGGCCACGCAGAGGCGGAAGCCATACGTCGCCCGCGCGGCCGTCGTTGCGCTCGCAGCCTCTTCCGGCGAGGCGCCGGTGGTCGCTTGAGCTTGTGCGAGAGCCGGCGTGGGCGCCTCGCTCATCATTCGGCCGGCCAGCGCGCGGGCAGCTTCGACAAAGGCCGGATCGTTCAATGTGGCGAGCGCTTGCAGCGGCGTGTTCGTGCGCGAGCGGCGGACGACGCATGCCTCGCGGCTCGGCGCGTCGAACGACATGAACGTGGGATAGGGCGAGGTGCGGCGCCAGAAGGTGTACAGCCCGCGGCGATAGCGATCTTCGCCGCTGCTGGTGGTCCATTGCTCGCCCGAGTATTGCTGGGTCCAAATTCCCTCAGGCTGCGGCGGAAAGACGCTCGGTCCGCCGATCTTGCGGCTCAGCAGCCCACTGGCGGCCAGGGCGACGTCGCGCACCATCTCGGCCTCGACGCGGGCCCGCGGTCCGCGAGCCAGCAGCCGATTGCGCGGGTCGCGCTCCGAGAGTTCCGGCGTGACGCGCGACGATTGCCGGTACGTGGCCGAAGTGACGATCAGCCGGTGGAGCTTCTTCAGGCTCCAGTGTTCGCGAACCAGCTCGCTGGCCAGGTAGTCGAGCAGTTCCGGGTGCGACGGACGCTCTCCTTGCGTGCCGAAATCTTCGCTCGTGGCGACCAGGCCGGTGGCGAAGTATTGCTCCCACAATCGATTGACGGCCACGCGCGGCGTCAGCGGGTTGTCTTTATCGACCAGCCAACGCGCGAGATTCAATCGATTGGCCGCGGCGCCTTCCGGCAGCGGAGGGAGGACCGACGGAACGCCGGGCGAGACGCGCCGCCCAGGGCTGAGAAAATTGCCGCGGATCTGCACGTGCGTCTCGCGCGGCTCGGCCCGCTCGGTCATCACCAGCGCCTTCGGCGGCGCGACGTCGGCTTTTTTGAGCGATTCGATCTCGCCGCGCGCGGCGTCGAGTTCCGGCGCAACCGTACGGTAATACGCCGCCAGCTCACCACGCTCCGCCTCGTTGCGATCCGCTGATGGCTTCGCCAAGAGCGGGCTAATTTTATCGGGGAGCGCAGGCGCCCGCACGGGACGCGCGGCCGCCGTGACCGAGACGCGGAATCGCCCCACGTTCGCCTCGGGCCACTTCGACGTGTGGAGCAAGCGAACGGTGAATGTCGCGCCTCGCTCGTGCGCGAGGTTCTCTTTCAACTCGAAGACTGCCACGTGGGGCGAGCGGCGTTCGGCGAGCTCGGCGTTGACGGCCCAGCCTTGCTCGGGCTTGTCTCCCAGCAGGTTCTCGACGCCATAATCTTTTTGCGAGTAGTCGGCCGTTGGGTTTTGTAGCGCCACGGGCTGCGACTTTTGCGGCTCGCCCAGGGGCGCGGCCGAGACTTCGACGCGGCTGAGGACGAAGCTGCCATCGGTGTGGCGACCGAGGCTGGCCTGCGGCAGGCTGGCGTCGGGGAGAGCTTCGACTCGCAACGCGGTGATGTTTTTCAGGTCGGTGTTGGCGACCAAAGTGTAGGTGTCATTCGCGGGATTCACGCCGCTGGCCAGCACCGAATGATCTGCCTGACGCGTGAGCGTGGCGCCGCCGGCCGAGAGGGCGCTGGCCGGGTCGAGCGTTTGCCAGGCTCGTTCGTTTTCGACCAGCCGGGCTTCCCAGGCGGCTTGCGCGGCGTCGAGCTCAGGCGATGGCGTATTGAGTTTGGCTTCGAGCGCCGCGATTTGCGTTCGCAGCTTTTCGCTGGCGGCCGCTTGCTCCGCGGTGGGGGCGTCGATCTCGGGCTCGTCGACGCTGTTGAAAAACGAGTAAAACTGGTAGTACTCTTTTTGTCGCAGCGGATCGTACTTGTGGGTGTGGCACTGCGCGCAAGCCAAGGTTGTGCCGAGCCAGACGGTGGCCGTGGTGTTGACACGATCGACGATCGTCGCCACACGCGCTTCTTCCGGATCGACGCCCCCTTCGGTGTTGATCATCGTGTTGCGATGAAAACCGCTCGCGATTCGTTGTTCGAGCGTGGCGCTCGGCAGCATGTCGCCGGCGAGTTGCTCGATGGTGAATTGATCGAACGGCATGTCGGCGTTGAGCGCTCCGATCACCCAATCTCGATAACGAAACATCACGCGCTTGGGGTCTTTCTCGAAGCCATGCGTGTCGGCGTAGCGCGCCAGGTCGAGCCAGGGGCGGGCCCAGCGCTCGCCGTAATGGGGCGAAGCCAACAGGCGATCGACCACGTGCTCGTACGCTTCGGGCGATTGATCGGCGAGAAACGCGTCGACCTCGGCCAAGGTCGGCGGGAGGCCGGTCAGGTCGAGGCTTACGCGGCGCAAAAGCACGGCGCGATCGGCCTCGGCTGATGGCGCGAGCCCTTCGATTTCCAACTTCGCCAGCACGAAATGGTCGATGGCGTTGCGCGGCCAGGAGGTGTTCTTCACCGTGGGAGGGTCTTTGCGGACGACCGGGCGATAGGCCCAGTGATCGCTCCCTTTCGTGGCAACGTCGGCGCTTGCTGGCCACATGGCGCCTTGATCGATCCAGGCGCGGAGCAGCGCGATTTGCGCGGCGGTGAGTGGTTCGCCGTCCGGAGGCATCTCATAACCTGCTTCGATACCGGCGACATAGCGGATCAACCGGCTCTCCGCGCTGCGTCCTGGGGTGATTACGGCGCCACCCTCACCGCCATCGAACGCGTCGGCCCGGCGGTGGAGTTGCAGGCCTCCTTTCGCTTCGTCGGCGCCGTGGCAGGAGTAGCATTTGGCGGCCAGCAGCGGTTTAACGTCGCGGGCGAAGTCGACTTTGACGTCGGCCGCCGGAGGGAGCTCCGGCGGCTCATTGCCCCGCGCGGCGGACGGCGCGCCGCTAAATAGACCTAAAAACGCCACGCAAAATAAAACGGCGAAGCGCCGCAAGATTGGGAGCGATTGGCGGGCGGGGAAAAACATGCGGGGCTCCGTGGGTGTCGGGCCGGAGCGCAAAAGCACGGCCGGGCAGGCCCCGCGGCGAGCGCAACCTCGGCGGGCTGCTGATATTAGATCATCGCGCGAGAGGCGGATCAAGCGCGCGATGACGGACGTGTTACAACCGCGAATTACGCAAAGCTGCCGCGATCCTCACAATTTCCTGATGATCGGCCGGTAGAGTTCCGTCCAACGAGTTAAGCCCGCGCGCCGCGCAGGGTCAACAAAACTCACCTCTAGCGCGCCGCGAGGCGGCGCGCGACGTTCCTCAGCCGGAAAGGACACGATGATGTTAGTGCTTTCAAGAAAGCTGGGAGAGACGATCACCATTGGCGACGACGTGCGCGTGACGGTGTTGCATCTGGCTGGCGGCCGCGTGCGATTGGGAATCGAGGCGCCGCTCGACGTGCCGGTGCATCGCGCCGAATTACGCGCGAAGATCGACGACGCGGAGCGCCCGCGCGAAGACGTCAGGCTGGCAGTTCACTAATTCCGCTCTGCGCTTCGTCAGAT
>DASXPZ010000388.1:0-11060 GCA_036493275.1 Pirellulales bacterium | reverse complement strand
AACAGCGGCGGGCCCCGCGAAGACCCGCAGATCCAGAGCGCGCTGGCGTATTTGCGGCGGCTCCCCCCTTCGCTCAATTATCCCACGGCGCTGCAGACGATGGTCTTCAGCATCGCCGAGCCCAAGACCGACTCGCTGTTGATTTTGCGCAACGTCAAATGGTTCGAAGAGACGCAAAAAAAGAACGGGCATTACCGCGGGGCCTGGAGCTACGGCTTGCCGGCCAACGCGCCGGTGGCGCTCGGCGAAGGAGATAACTCCAACGCACAGTTTGCCGTGCTGGCGCTGCACGAAGCGCAGCGCGCCGGCGTGCCCGTCGAAACCCAGGTCTGGAAACACGCCTACGACTATTGGCGACGCACGCAAAATCCCGATGGCTCCTGGGGATACAAGCCCAACACGCCGGGCACCGGCAGCATGACCTGCGCCGGCTTAGGCGCGGTGGCCATGGCGCTCGAAGTGTTGGAGGATGGGGACGCCTCGGTCGATGGCGATCAGGTGCGCTGCTGCGGGCAGCACGATAAGCGAGACTCGGTCGATCGGGCTCTGCTCTGGTTGAGCAAGAACTTCAGCGTGCGATCCAATCCGGGGGACGAACCGCGGCCACGCAATTTTCTGCTGTATTACTTATACGGGCTGGAACGGGCTGGACGGCTGACCCATCAGCGCTTCATCGGCCAGCACGATTGGTACCGCGAAGGCGCCGACTGGTTGATCAAAGAGCAGGACGATCTTTCTGGCTTCTGGAAAGGCGCCGGATTGGGTGAGAACGATCCGCACGTCGGCACCTGTTTTGCGCTGTTGTTTTTGTCGAAGGGACGCAGGCCGGTCGTCGCCGCCAAGCTGCGCCATCTGCCGCAGGATGATTGGAATCATCATCGCCAGGATCTGGCCAACCTGGTCGCTTACGCCGAGACCAAGTGGAGCCGAGATCTCACCTGGCAGGTGCTCGACGTCGATAAGGCCGACACCGACGACCTGATGGAAGCCCCAGTCCTCTACTTCAACGGCGAAGCGGCGCCAGACGTCTCGGATGGAGACGTGGAAAAGCTGCGCGAGTTCGTCAATCGGGGTGGATTCATCTTCGCCGACGCCGTTTGCTCGGGCCAGGATTTCGACCGCGGCTTTCGCGCGATCGTCGAGCGCATGTTTCCTGAGCCGGAGCACAAGTTGCATCTGCTGCCGCCGGAGCATCCCGTTTGGGCCGCGGAAGAACGGATCGACCCCAAGTACGTTCGTCCGCTGTGGGGGGTCGAGGTAGGCTGCCGCACCAGCATCATCTACTGCCCTGAGAATCTTTCGTGCTATTGGGAATTGGCGCGGCCGCATCGCGCCAAGAAATATTCCGCCGTGGTCGAAAGCAAGATCGAAGCGGCCCGCCGGATCGGCATCAATGTCCTGGCCTACGCGACGAATCGCGAACCGAAATACAAGTTGGAATCTCAGCCGATTTTGGCCGGCGGAAATACCGACACCTACGATCGCGCCAAGCTCTACATCGCCAATGTAAAGCACAACGGCGGTTGGAACGCCGCCCCGATGGCTCTGCCGAACTTGCTGCGCTACCTATCGGGCGAGCTCGGCATGCGCACGGGCGCCGACACGACGAATCTGTCGCTCAACGAGAACGAGCTGTTCAATTTTCCCGTGATCTTCATGCACGGCCGCAACGAGTTCAAGTTGACCGAGCCCGAGCGCAAACAGCTCAAGCTTTATATCGAGCGCGGAGGCGTGCTGATCGCCGACGCTATTTGCTCCAGCGAGCAGTTCGCCGGGGCGTTTCGTCGCGAGATCAACGCGATCTTTCCCGAGCAAAAGCTCGAAAAAATCGCGACCGGCGACCCGATCTTCACCAACAAGTACGGCGGGTTCGACCTGAAGACGATCAACCGCCGCGAGCCGCAGCGCCGCGGTGAAAACGGACCATTGAAATCGAACATCCGCCAGGTCGATCCCGATCTCGAAGCCGTGAAGCTAGCAGACCGCTACGCGGTCCTCTTCTCGCGGTTCGATATTAGTTGTGCCCTGGAACGGCACGAAGCCCTGGAATGCCCCGGTTATACCCGCGAAGACGCCGCGCGACTGGGGCTGAACGCGGTGCTGTACGCGCTGCATCGGTGACTGGCAGCGAGGCAGTGTCGAAGGATACGGACTGTAACGTGCCGCAAGTCGGGCTCAATTTCGGTCTAAAACCAGGACTTTTTTCGAACTGCGTAAGTCTCGTAGAAGTCTTCGTCCGACTTCGTCAAATAGATGATTCCTTCCGTGAACCCGATTATCCCCATTGTGATCGTGGCAAGTAGGGGCAAAACCAAGCACATTCCCGTAATGACACCGACGATGGAAACGACGAGCATTATCGCGCCTGCACCGCCGAACCCTAAAATGAACTTATGCACTCCAAGCCCACCGAGCAAAATGCCGCAGATACCTGCGGCGATTTTCTTGCTTGCGAACTCTTGAATCTCCCGCGGACTAGCGGCAACGACTCCGCTTCCACTACCCGCGCTGGGTAAGGGAGCCTGAAACCTACCGCTACATTTAGGGCAGGTTAGATTAGTGTTCTCAAGGCTTGTCTTCGTCGTGTCGTTGTGCCGTCGTGGTTAACAACGGAGCGCACGAGGAGAAAGACCCACAACGACACGACGGCACAAAGAAGAACCCGAATGGATGGGATGGCGAGGACGGGCAAAACCGCAAGCGCCTCGTGCGTGCGACGCACCCTCATCCGACGGATAGAAACCGCGCACTTGCTACCGCAGGAACGTTGGCAGCGAGCGGCGGACTCGGTCGAACATGCCGGGCTTGGTTTCCACTTCGACTGGCGGGATGGCGTCGGCCGGCTTCGGACTCGTCGGCGGCGTGACGACCGGGCCTTGTGTCAGCGGCACGTTCGCCAACAGGAAGCGGGGCCAAAAGCCGTCCAAGAGTTGTTGACAATCGCCGTACTGGCGGCTTTCGAGCGTGTAGCCAGCTACGGTGATCATCTTTTTCAATTCACGGACGTCGTCATCCGAAAATTCGCGCAACTCAACATTGTCGATCCAGACTTCGCCCGGACCCATCAGGTCGAAACGAACGCGCAAGTCGGTCAGATCCTCCGACGGGAGATCGCGGACCTGAAACAGATACTGCGTCCATTCTGGGCCGATCGGTTTGGCCGCTGTGTCCGCGCCGACGGGAGCGTAGCGGTAATAATCCTGACCTTTCCAACGCCCGCTGATCGCCAGGCGAAGCGGCGGCTGCCGGGCGGGATCGGCGATGCGCAAATGGACGAAGACGCTCAGTCGGCCGCTGTGCAAACTGGTGACCGGCGCGCTAGCCAGCGAAGCGGCCTGCGTGCTGCTGAGTCGCAGACTGGCCTCGCCGCTGAATTTATGTTCTGTATCCAAGACCGCGGTGGCGCCGCGCGGATCGCGCAGTTCCCAGCCCGGCAGAGGCGCCGAAGGAGTCGGCGGCGCGTCGAAGCCGGCGTTTTCGACCAGCGGCGCCTGTTGCAGCGCGGCCACGCGTTCTCCCAGATCGCGGATCCGAACGTACAGTTCGTTTTCGATCTCCGACGGCAGGGTAACGCGAAGGTTGCGCATCTGCACGGCCGGGGCCGCAAATCGGCCCGAGAGCAATTCGTACGGTTCGAGATCGATTTCCCAGTTCTGCGGCGCCTCGCTGGCTTGTATCGGCGGCAGTTTGCGGACGTTTCCAAAACGATCGAACCGGCATTTGGCCGGAACTTGCAATTCCATCGTCACGCGCGTTTTCCACGGCGAGTCATTCACCAGATAGACGTATGTTCCTTGCGGCGTGGCGAGCGAGCGGATCGTGACGGGCTGCGTCGTTCCTTTGACCGTCTCGAAGCGGGCCGCCGGAAGCTCGCGGTACGCGGCCACCAGGTCGGCCACCGCGTCCTCTTCGCCCAGCGGCAGCAGCCAGCCGCCATCGACGAGCGCCGCGGCGTCGAGCGTGGCGATGGCGTGGGCCAGCCGCTGGCGATTGTTGGCGCCGGCTGGCGAAAGTTGACTGACCAGCAGCGAGGTCGTTCCTTTGAACGGACTTTTGGCGTCGAACGACGGAATTCGTAGTTGGCGGGGCTCGTGGAAAAACAGCGCGCCGGGCGATGCGTCGTCGGCCAGCGCGCGATCGAGCTCCGGAGATTGATTCAACTCATGCGTCGCCGATTGTCCGAATAGCGAGCCCGACGGCGAGGACCAGTTGGGCCGCAACAGCGAGATTCCTTGCGCGGTCTGATAATGCGCCGGATCGACGCCGAGCGAGAGCATCGCGTTTTGCGTGGTGGGAACGCGGGGAAGCGTCGGTCGCAGCGCCTGCTCGATCTCGGGTCGTTCGAACATGTGGGCGCCCAACAAGTAGAGCTTAGCCGGGCCGGCCTTCGCCTTGGCGACCTGGGCCTGCATCCGCTGGTGCAGCCGGGCGATTTCGAGCGAACGCCAGCCGATCCAGGCCGCGCGATGCTCGGTGGCGATCTTTTTGATTCGCGCCGGGTGTGCCTCTTGCGCAAGCGCCGTGAGGTTATTCTCCTGAATGAATCGCTCGACGGTCGTCTCGTCCAAAGCGCAATCCGCGCCGGGAAGCTGGGCATAGCCGTCTGCCGACAGTTGAACTCCCAGCGCGTTGAACGACGCGTGTCGCCCATAACGCTCGGCCAGCTCGCGGACCACGTCCAACATGGCGCCCTGCACGCGCGGGTCGAGAGGATTGTAATAGGGGGCCAGACCTTTCCGGGCTTCGTGATCTTCGACCCAGCGCTTTCCCTGCGGGCCGACCAGGTCGATGCCGACGCTGGTCCGATCCGACTCTCTGCGGAGCGCCTCGAGCGCCGGCAGGGGCGCCGAGAACTGCATGGCGGGTATGAGCTGCAAACCTTCGCGATCGAACATCCGCATCAACAGCTCGAGCACGTCTTTGCGCATCGGGTCTTGGCCCGAGATGAAGAAGGCGCCGGTGTCGTAGCGCGTGGTCGGCTCCAACAGTTGGCTGGGATAGATCGTGCTGCCATCGGCCAGCACGCTGATGATCAGGCCGTTGTAGCCGACGTGTTGCAAGTACTCGATCAACCGCGTGGCGCCTTCGTAGAAGGTCACCCAATCGTCGAGGCCGCGGCCGCTCCATTCGTCGAGCCCTTCGCTGGCCGAAAAATTCTCAGGGAAGAGAGGTCGATCGTAATACCCGGCCAGCAGACGATCGCCCGCCGGCGGCTTGGCGAAAGCAGGGGGCAAATACGCCGGCCGACTGGTGTCTCGCCCGAGCGGCGCGGCGGCCGACGCCTTAGGTCCGATGACGCGAACCTTGCCGAAGACGGCTCGCGAACCATGCCGCTGATTGGTCAACACCAACAGCGGGGCCTTGGTGCGCGGCCAGAAGATGAGCCGGAGCCGTGTCATCCGCGGTTCACCTACCACCGACTCATCCGGCAGATAAACGCCCGAATCGAGCCCGATGGGCGCCACCTTGCCGGCCACGTTCGGCTCGACAATGCTTACCCCAAGGGTCTGCGGCACGTCGGACGGGTATTCGACTTCCACGATATGGGGCTGACCTGGCTTTGAAATCGGCAGCGGGTAGGCCTCCCAGCTTGTCTCGGGTTCCCGTCCGCCGGGGCCAAGCTGGATCAATTGACCGAGCGGGTGTTGCCAAGGCGCCGCGTCTCCGCTGCCCAATGGACCGCGGATCAAACCTGGTATCGCCGGCACGTTGAGGCGTTCCCACCAGCGGGGATTCGCCGGGTCCAATTCAAAGAGGGTTTCGGCCACGGTCGGCAGCGGCGCGGCGCCTTCGGCCAGCGGACGTCGCGGCGCAAGGACGACGAGTTGCACTTTGCGCTCGTCGACGGTTTGTTTCCATCCCAGCCGATTGGGGAGCGCGCGGCGATGGACGGTGATCCGCAGATCGTACACGCCTTCGTGCGCGGGAAGCCGGACCGGGAGAGTGATCGGGTCGGTGGCGAACCCTTCGGCCGTGAGATCGACTTCGCGCTCGTTCGACCAAAGCGGATCTCTCGACGAACGGGCAGCGAACAATTGGCTGACCAGGCGGACGCGCGTGGGAGCGCCGGTTGAGAGCATGTAGGGAATCACTTCGACGTCGGCGATCTCGCCCAGCGAATAAATTACAGAATCGCGGGCGAGCTTGACGCGCAGCCCGTCCCCCGGCGCACGGCGAATCAGCAGGCGATTGCCGGTTGCGTCGAGCTGCGCCGAAAAAGGCTCGCGGACAAGCTGGCTGAGCGGCACGCTGATATCGAGTCCCGAGGCGTCCCCTCGCGCGCCGAGTTTCAACTGCACAGACGACGAGAGGGGCGCGGTGACGGTGAAATCGACGCCGTCGTAGGATCGGGAGCTGCGTGGTTGGATGTCGAGCCGATTGCCCGCGGTCCACATCGAGCCGGGCTCGTCGGCCTCGACCCCCAGCGGCGTCGGTTCGCCGGGAGTTCCTTGATCGACGGTGACGCCGCCTTCCCAGCGCTGCGCGGCGCCGCCCCCCCATTCCATCCGCATTCGCAAGGAGGATTCGGCCCCCACTGCGGCGACGGCGAAGCTAAAGATCGCGAAGACGAGCAATGCTCCGCGCGCAGCGCAACTATACGCAGCAAGCCTGTCGGCTTGCCGAGTGCGCGACGAGCTCGGACTTCCTTGTCCGATCATCTGGTGCTCGACCGTGGGTTGAACGCGTCCTATCCACAGCTAGGAGTAAACACCCTAACCACGCCCGCGCGGTCGCAACGTCGCGCAATGACGACGGACGACCTGGCGGGACCGTTGCAAACTGACTGTAAGTATCAGAGAGGCAGGGAGAAACATCTCTCAAAAGGAGCGGGATTATAGTCAGGCCACTACTGGCCAGCTATCCCAGCTTATCGGCCGCATGGCGGAGACGCTGGCGATGCTGGCAAGCGGCGATTGCGCAGAATCACTGGCGTCTCCTTGCTGGCGCCGACAAAGCCGATGGGCGAACAATACGACAGCGGCTTGCAACCCATTTTGGAAGCTATCAAACGATCATTCCAAGCCTGAAATCAGGATCTCGGCCAGTGGCTCGGACGGCTGGGTCCTGGCAGGTTCATCGACGAGCGGCGTCAGCAACTCCACCACATTTTGACAGCGATCGGCCACGTCGTTCAGCTCCCAGCGATCGTCAGGCTTGGCATAGAGCTGAATCTGCGGCGCCGCTGGGGTGGCCCCGTCTTCGGCCGACGGGCTTTCAACGCACAAAAACCAAGCCGGCGTACGGATCGCGCGCCAGGCGTTCGACGTTACATACGCTCGATCGCGGATCGAAGCGGCTTCGCCCCGTGCGATGGGCAACAGGCTTAGTCCCGCTAAAGGCGACAAGGACAGCAGGGTGTGCTCTGGCGGCAGGCCGAACCAGTCTAGAATCGTCGGCCCCAAATCGCATGGCTGCACTAGCGCCGAACTACGATCGCTGGCGCCGTGGGCGTCCGGGAATCGAATGATCCAGGGGATCTGCGCGAGCTCCGCGTGCGGCGGCATCGGCGCCTCGCCGACAAAACGATGCTCACCTAGCGGGAAGCCTCGCGGAGAAATCACCACCAGCAACGTTCGCTCATGGCAAGCCAATTGTTCAAGTTGCGCCACGAGCGCCGCCAGGCAGGTATCGAGCGCCGAAATCTGTCCGGCGTACGACTGGCAAATACCGAGCAACAGATCGGGATCGTAATTCTCTGCAAGAGTGAAGGCGGGAGGCGTTGCGCCCTCGGGGGGCGAGGGCTCATCGGCGTCGGCGTATCGTTCGCGATATTCATATGGCGCATCCCATGCCATGCCTAATGAACCGCAATGCGCAAAAAGGCAAAACGGCTCGGCGGCGGTTTGCAGCCAGTCGCTGGTAACCGCGAAGAACCGCGCAAGCTCCGTTTCTTCGAGCGACGCGGCCGTCTTCGGTAATCGCTCGCGCGGAACATGCACGACGTCGTCAAGCGCCGCGGCCCACGGGAAATTCGCCAGCGACGGTTCATCGCTGATCAAAGTCGACGAGACACCCGAAGCGGCCAGTCGCTCGACGAGATTCAACCGCGTTCCGTCGCCGTCAGCCCGCGCGAATATGTGGACGCCGGATGAAATCGACGCATAGAAGTCGGCCAGCTCGGGCGATTCAGCCAGCGTTTGATCGAAAAGAAAGCCGTCGGCCGCCAGTCGGTCGAACGCTGGGGAGCCGATCGACGAGTTGCCATAGCAGCCAAGCTGGCCGACATGCAACCGATCGATCACCAGGCAGACGACATTCATAAACTCACGATGGCAATGGCTTGTATTACTCCGGCGGCGAAGAATGCCACCGCGTCGCGATTTTACGGCCGGCGACGGCGCAACAAAAGAGCGCGGCCGACCACGAGTTGGGCCGGCCGCGCTCGTTAGGTTAACCGCGCAGTCTCGTTTCTCGAAAGTCGCGCAACTCGCTTAGCAGGCCTGGGAAGTATTCACCGGACTGCTTGGATCGCCATGTGCGATCCCAAAATAGCGACGCAAGTCGTTATTTCGTGAGCCGCGAGCAGCTTGGCTGCGAACGCGCGCGAAGGGAAGAAATGCCACGATGGCATTTCTTACCCAGGCAGTTAGTTGCGATCTCGCAACAACAGGACGGTGATTTGCAATTGCTGGACTTGTTCGCGCAGCAGTTCCAATTCGTATTGGGCCTGCATCAAGGCTGATTCTCCCGCCAGGTTCTGCGCGACTTCGACGCGCGTCTTGGCGACTTCGAGCTGGGCCTTTAGACGGGCCATTTCGACGGCGCTGACGGTGCCGCCGTACTTGAGATTGGCTTCTTCCGCCTTGCGCAGGCTCTCTTGGGAATAAGTCAGGTACGATTTGGCTCCTTGAACATAAATCTCGTGATCGGGGATGTCGTCGTTCTTTTGCGCTAGCTTGACCCGGTCTTGAGCGTCGCGGAGCGCTACTTGGGCCGCCTCGATCACGGCGGGACGAATGGTGCTCGCCACCGCGCGATTGCTGAATTGCAGCTTGGCGATTTCCGTTTCCATCAACTTCACGTACGCCTGGGCGTAGCGAACGTTGACTTCTTCTTTGCTGTCTTGTTTCTGCTTGTCTTTGGTTTCGTTCTGAGCGTCAGCCGGGGACGGGTACGAAAGCTGTGCCGTCAGCCAGCCGCAGGCCACCAGGCCCGCCGCAAAGATCCATCGTTGTCGGTTCCGCATCGCATCACCCCCAGCGCAAAAAACGTGGTTCAAGTGTAGATCCATCCTGACGCATGGCGCCAAGTCCTTGGGGAAATATACCACGCGGTTAGCGTCGGCCGGTTGCAACTTCTTTGCCAACCGTAGGGGTGAAGCCCTGCTGAAGCCGGCCTTTGCGGTCCCGATTCTTACTTTTGCAACGATCGTACGTGAGTAGTAGCGGGAGGGCAAAGAGACCGCCCAGAAAGGATCAGGGGCGAACCGCCTTGCGGGCAGTCTGGGGGCGACTGCGGCGCGGATTGCCGTTTTTTGTGAGCTCGGGCGAAGGGGGCGTGGCCGGCGCGCTGCGCAGCGGCTCGGCCGAGCCGTCGAGCGGTTGCCCGACTTTGACGCCCGCCAAACGCTTCGTCACTTTGCGAACGTAATCAGCCGAGAGCTCGATCCCCAAAAAGCGTCGGTTCAGCTTCTTGGCCACGATCAGCGTGCTGCCACTGCCGGCGAAGGGATCGAGAACCGTGTCCCCCTCGTTCGAGCTGACGCGAATGATCCGCCCCAGCAGTTGCTCGGGCATCTGGCAGCCGTGAAATCCGGACCGCTCCTTAAATGTTCCCGCCACGCGCGGAAAGTACCAGGTGTCGCTGTCGGCGTCGAACCCTGCGGCCATGTCCTGCGGGCGTAAGATCCAGGTGTCGTCGGGCAGGCGTCCTTTGGGATTTGCGCGGGCGTCTGCGTAGACCAGTTGCCGGGCCGAAGGGACGCGGACTTCCATATCATCCGCGTTGAACGTGAACCGCTCCGGATCTTTGACGAATTGAAACAAGTGGGCGTGCGAGCGATTGAACTTGCGAGTGCAGTTCACGCCGAAGGTGTAGTACCAGATCACCCAACTGCGGCAGACCAGCCCCAGCTCGCGCGTGGCCTTAACTTTCAGTTCGGCCGCGTATTCATCGCCGATGGCGAGCCAGAACGTGCCGTCGGGGCGCAACACCCGGCAGACGGCCTTCATCCACAGCTTGCTCCAGGCGAGATATTCGTCGTCGCCGCGGGCGTCGTCGTAGACGTCGTAGTCAAAGCCGATATTGAACGGGGGATCGGCAAAAGCCAAATGGACGCTGCCGGCGCTGATTTCCGCCAGTCGCTCCAGGCAGTCTCCCTGATGCACTGCGCCGACCGATAGACCCATGCGGCTAACCTCCTTGCTTGCTCGACTGTGGCGGATTAGGCTCAGGCGCTCCGCCGGGCCGCCGGCCTTGTGCGCAGCCGCATAACAGATCATCGGGCCGCGCGCGGTCAATGGTATCACGACGGCGCGGAGTTGCCAACGAAGAGCCGCTGCCGCAAGGAATAATCCGAATGAAATACGCGATCTGCAATGAGACGTTTCTCGATTGGCCGCTGGAGCGGGGCTTTGCTTTTGCGCGGGAGTGCGGCTACACCGGGATCGAGATCGCGCCCTTCACCATCTCGGCCGACGTTCGCGAAATTTCGTCCGCGCGCCGCGCCGAAGTGCAGCGGATGGCCCAGGCTGCCGATCTGGAAGTGATTGGGCTGCATTGGCTGTTGGCCAAGACGACCGGCTTTCATCTCACGACCGACGACGCCGCCGTCCGCCGCAAGACGGCCGAGTATCTGAAAGACCTGGCCCGCTGTTGCCGCGAAATGGGGGGCTCACTGATGGTTTTTGGGTCGCCGCTGCAGCGCAACCTGCCCGAGGGAGTTTCGCACGACGAAGGCCTGACCCGCGCGGCCGAGGCGATTCAGACCGCCATGCCGATGCTCGAAGAGCTCGATGTGACGCTGGCCGTCGAACCGCTCGGGCCGGCCGAAGGAAACTTTTTGCTCACCGCGGCCGACGGCGCCCGGCTGGTAGAAATGGTGGGTTCACCCCATTGCC
>DASXPZ010000387.1:0-12788 GCA_036493275.1 Pirellulales bacterium | reverse complement strand
AACAATCGGAGGAGAATCCGAACGAGCGGCGCGGTGTGGGCGAAGCGAATGCTAAACCGTGTGCAACTTGCGAAGCTGTTCGAGCTCGTTGCTCAAGCGGTGCCGCAACGGGCTTTCAGGACGCAATTCGTCGAGTAACGTTTCGGCCTTGGCCAATGCCTGGCCATCGACGCCAGTTCCGGTGAACAATTTTCGCCACGATTTGGCCACTTCTTGCTCAGTAAGCAATCGAGTCACCCTTAATTACGAGAAACACGTCCGATGCCGTGACCGCCGCGCCGGGCGATCTTACAGCATCCTAACGCAGCCTGCCGCGGCGAACAAGCGCTCGGGGGCGTGCTAGCGATAGATCCCCCAATCGCGCGTAAGTTTTCCTAAAACTACCTACAAACAAGCCGGTCTTACCGGTCGATTTCATTCGACGAAGAGACAATGACTGGCCGCCTGGCGCGCGACGCCGCGCCACATTCTCTCGTCCGGGCAACGGCCAACCGCGGCGTCGCGAGCAGACCAATCTTAATTCTTGAGGGAGGTGAGGTCCTATGAATCAGCAGAACGTGGGCGTCTTTGGTTGGATTCGCGAAGGAGTTCGTCGCGCCGTGCTACTCGGCTTCTCCGACGCCGTGGAACAAGTCGGCGGCGCCGACGACAAAGAATCGCTCAGTCCCCACTTGCAGTCGCTGCTGCGCGAGCCGCCTCGACGCCTGGCCGAAGAGAATCGCGCCGCGGAGCCGATCGTCGCCAGCCGCAGCGACCGCAAACGTCTGGGGCGCTCATTGGGACAAATTTCGGGCCAAAGTGGCGGCGCCGGCGCGCTCGGTGATTGAGGCCGACAGACGGCGCCGTTCGAAGAGCTTACCAGTCTCTCGGCCGACACTGTGCCAATCGATATGCGACAAGCGGCGGATGAGTCGGCCAATCATTTGGCGGATTTGTCCGCCGCTGGTTTTTTGCCGATCGCATAGATCGTGTGATCGCTGCGAATCAGCAGCTTGTCTCCCACGATCGCAGGCGACGCCAGGCACATCTCGTCGGGACCCAGCGAATTGACGCGCAGCAATTCGTACTCCGGGCCCGCCTTGACCACAAACGTGTCGCCGTATTCGCTCAGGCAGAAGACGTTGCCGTTGTACGCAAAAGGCGACGCCGTGAACGGGCGGCCGTTTGGCAGCCGCTTCTTGTCGTACGCCACGTCCCCGGTCTTGGCGTCGTAACAGGCGAAGATGCCGCCCAAGTCGCGCACCACATAAAGGTAATCTCGATAGAGCAAAAACGAAGGGTTGTACGGCGCCGCCTGCCGTTGCACCCAGGCGACAAAGTCGTTCTTCGTATCTTTCTCTCCCAGCGTGATGTCGCCCGCGGCGCCGGGTCGCACGGCCATGATCGGCTTGCGCGTCCCCATCGTGTAGCCCGATCCTACGTAGAGCAGTTCGGGCCCGGCGAAAGGGGTGCAGACGGCGTTCCCCGACATGCCTCCCATCGACCAGAGCAGCTTGCCGCCCAGATCGTACGAGCGGACGTAACCGCTACCGGAAATGATGATCTCGGTTCGTTGGTCGTTTTGCCAGACGAACGGGGTCGCCCAGCCGCTGCGCTCCTCGCGCGCGGTGCGCCAGACTTCTTCGCCGGTGCGCGTATCGAGCGCCACCAGATAAGACTCCTCCTCGTTGTCGTTGACGATGTAGAGCCGGTCCTTGTGCAGCGTGGGAGAACTTGCCGTTCCCCAACCGGCCTGCGTGCGATGAACGCCAGGCGCTTGCTTCCACAGCAACTCGCCATTCAGGCTGAAGCAGAACACCCCCAAGCTTCCGAAATAGGCGTAGACCCGCTCGCCATCCGTTACGGGCGTTTCCGAAGCGAACGTATTCTTGACGTGCGCGGCGATCTTCGGCACACCGCGGTGAGCCATCTTGTCCCAGAGGATGTCCCCCCTCTCGAGATCGAGGCAATAGACGTGCCACTCGTGCTCCGAAACGGGGGGCTCATCGCGATTGCCCCCCAGGTACAGCCCACGTCTGCGTTCGAGCTTGTCGCGCTTACCTTCCGCCGTGTCGATGACGCTGGTGACGAAGATCCGGTTTTGCCAGACGATGGGAGAAGACCAACCGCGGCCGGGAACGTCGCGCTTCCACAGGATATTTTCGGTCGCGCTCCAAGTGTCCGGCAGGTTGGGATTGTCCGCTATTCCCAGGGCCAAAGGTCCGCGAAACTGCGGCCAGTTATTCTCGGCCGCCAGCGCGCCCTGCGCCGCCAAGAGGACGAACAGCAACGCCGCCGCCAGGCAGAGGGCCAGTTTGCGCGATCTGAAATTCATGGAAAAAGTCGCCCTTCGGGTCGGAGTTGAAGCAAGAGCACGAGCGGGGCTACCAAACTAGCTTCCTCCGCGGCCGCTCGGCTGTCAATTCGATCAGGGCGCAAACCGCCGACCAAAACGAATGTTTGCTCCCGCCTCGCCTCCGGCGCGGTAAAATCGAGACGTGGCTGCAACCTTTGCCAGCGGACTCCGATGATCGATTTGCCGATTTACATGGACAACCACGCCACGACGCGCGTCGATCCGCGCGTCGTACAGGCGATGTTGCCGTTTTTTACCGAAGAGTACGGCAATCCCGGCAGCGTCAGCCACTCGTTCGGCTGGCAGGCGAAAGAAGCCGTCGACGCGGCCCGCGGCGCGATCGCTCGGGCCATCGGCGCCGGCGAGCGCGACATCGTCTTTACCAGCGGGGCCACCGAGAGCAACAATCTGGCGATCCGCGGCGTCGCCGAACGCGCCAATCGTAAAGGAAATCACTTCGTCAGCATGACCACCGAACACAAGGCCGTGCTCGATCCGCTGGCGCGCCTCACGCGGCGCGGCTGCGAGGTCACGCTCGTCCCGGTTCAGCCAGCCGGTAGCGCCGCGGCGGGCCTGCTCGACGTCGATCGTCTGGCCGACGCGCTGCGTGACGACACCGTGCTGGTCTCGGTCATGCTCGCGAACAACGAAATAGGCTCGCTGCAACCTATGGCCGAGATCTCCAAGCTTTGCCGCGCTCGCGGCGTGCCGCTTCATTGCGACGCCACGCAGGCCGTGGGGAGAATTCCGGTCGACGTCGACTCACTCGGACTCGACCTGATGAGTTTCACCGCCCACAAGCTCTACGGTCCCAAAGGCGCAGGCGCGCTCTACGTCCGCCGGCGCAACGCCGCCCTGCGACTTCAGCCGCAGATCGACGGCGGTGGCCAAGAGGGAGGATTCCGCAGCGGCACGCTCAACACGCCCGGTATCGTCGGCTTCGCTCACGCCATGGCCCTCTGTCTGGAAGAAATGGAGAGCGAGCAGGCGCGGCTGGCTGGCTTGCGCGATCGCCTTTTCGCCGGACTGACCGCGGCGCTGGATGGCGTTTCGCTCAACGGTCCGTGCCTCGCGCCGGACGCGCGCCTGGCGGGGAATCTGAATGTCAGCTTTGCGCAAGTGCATGGCGAGGCCCTGATGATGAGCATGCGCGACCTGGCCGTCAGTTCAGGGAGTGCTTGCACTTCGGCCAACCCGGAGCCGAGCCACGTGCTGCGAGCGCTCGGCTTGGACGAGGACCAGACGCGGGCCAGCCTGCGGTTTGGCCTGGGGCGATTCAATACGGCCGAGGAGGTGGAATTCGCCATTTCGGCCGTGGTCGAGGCGGTCGGCAGGCTACGCAAGCTTAGTAGCATGGCCTGATTGGCAACGGACGGCCGCAAGTGTCGGGTCGCGGTATTTCGAAATGATTAAAGAGCCTTTCTGGGCGAAAACGGGATTTGGGCCCCCTGCTTAGACATTCCCCCCGCCGCAACCGATTGTATAATTGGGACGTCAAACAGGAGTCGTCGCCTCCCTGCTTTGAACAAAATGGCAGGCCGACCGAGCGGGAGGCCGGATTTTTTTCCGAACTGCCAACACTCAGCGACTCTTCCCGCGCAGTTACGGCTATAGTTTTGACACGATTACAACTCTTGGCGCCATATAAACCTTTTGGAGGCTGTGGATCATCATGGGAGTCATGCTCAGCGAACGGGCTGCGTTAGAAATCAAGCGCACGATGCAGGAACAGCAGGCCAGCGAAGACACGGTGCTCCGCATCGGCGTCGCCGGCGGCGGCTGCAGCGGTTTCGAATACAAGCTGGCCTTCGACAAGTCGTTCGACGAAAAGACCGACTCGAAGAGCGAGCAGCACGGCGTGACCGTGGTCGTCGACAAGAAGAGCGCGTTGTACCTCGACGGCACAACGGTCGATTTCTACGATGGCTTAGAGAAGCGCGGCTTCACGTTCGTCAACCCGAACGCAACCAAGACCTGCGGCTGCGGAAGCTCTTTCCAGGCTTAAGCGACTCTCGGACAACTTCCGACAGAATTACAAACCCGTCTCGACCGACCGCAGGGCCGATCGAGACGGGTTCTTTTTTGTGCAAGCTGCGTTCGTGCTCTAATATCGAATATATGCCTCAGCCCGCCGTACATCGCCGACGATGGTTGCAGTTTTCGCTGCGTGGCATGTTTATTGTCATGACTGTTCTAGCGATCTGGTTGGGCTGGCAGGCGAACGCGGTGCATGAGCGCAAGCGATTGCTCGAACTGATTCAGGAGCAAGGCGGAAGCGCAAGTGGGCTGATGCGCGGGGAGGATGCCTATTCCTATGCGGCCTTTATTCGCTTAAAGGAGTCTCGACCGTGGTTGCTGCGACGCTGGCTAGGGGACTGGGACGTCAGGACGATCGATCTTCCAGCAAGCATGCCGGCCGAGATGGTCGATCGAATCGCGCGAGCATTTCCAGCGGCTAGCATTGAGCAGGCGGCGCCCTAGAGACCGCGCCGGCGGCGGTTTTCTGCTCTGAGGGCCTTTTTTTGCGGTAGACTTGCCGGTGCGTTCAGGCGGTCTCAGTTCCACCCCAATCGGCCGGTTCCGTTATGCCCATCGTGCTGTTCGAAGACGAACTGGCGACGCAGCTCTATCCGATCACCGTCGGCCGGGCCGCGTTTCAGATCTCTTGCGGCAGCTTTCGACTGATCGACCTGGTAGAGATGGTGAACGCCGAAAGCTGCCTACCGCCGATTGCGCTTCGCGTTCGTTCCCATTTGCGAACGGTCTGCGCCGCCGACCGCATGGAAAGCTCCTCTATCGGTCCCGCGGGCGCCGCGGAGCCGACGCTGCTAGTCAACGCCCGCCTGACGCCGCGGGCCCAATTGATCGGCCAATTGAAAGAAGTCCTGGCTGCTGGCCGTCCTTGCAAGGTCGAATCATCCGAAGGGATGGCGCTCGCGCTCTTGCCGGCCGGCGTGGAATTGCCCGCTGAGGACGCTGGCCCCGCCGCTCTTTCGGCGCTGGTGGCTGCGCACAACTTGCCCACGGCCGAACTCGACCTGCCGATGTTCGCCTATCCGCACGACGTCGTCCGGCAGAACCTGTCGATTCTCAGTGAGAATTTGCGCCATCGTTTAGCGACCCAAACGTATCGCGAAATTGCCGACGGAATCTTCGCGGCCGAAGGCGCCACCCTCGGGCAATACGTCGTGGCCGACACCCGTAAGGGACCGATCGTGCTGGAAAAAGGGGCGACGGTTGGGCCGTACTGCTTTCTCAGCGGGCCGGCCCACCTGGGGCAGGGGGCCCGCGTCATCGAGCACGCCGCGATCAAAGATAACGTCAGTCTGGGGCACACCACCAAGATCGGCGGCGAGATCGAAGGCTCGGTCATCGAGCCTTACACGAACAAGCAGCATCACGGTTTTCTCGGCCACAGTTATCTCGGCAGTTGGGTCAATCTGGGCGCCGGCACCTGCAACAGCGATTTGAAAAACACCTACGGCCAGGTCAATATGGAATACCTGGGGCGAAAGGTCGCCACCGGCATGCAGTTCATCGGGACAATCGTCGGCGATTATTCGAAGACCGCGATCAACACCGGCATCTTCACTGGCAAAACCATCGGCGCGTGCAGCATGGTCTATGGCTTCGTCACGACGAATGTTCCCAGCTTCGTGAATTACGCCCGGTTGTTCGGCCAGGTCACCGAGGCGCCGGCCGAAGTGATGGTGGCGACGCAGGCGCGGATGTTCGCGCGGCGCAATGTGACGCAGCGACCCTGCGATATCCAGCTTATCCACGACATGTACGAACTGACGCGGCACGAGCGGCAACTGGCCGGCGAACCGCTTTCGCTATAGTGTCGCGGCGGTAGAATAAAGCGGCAAAAAACTATAATCGACGAGCAAGGATACGAGCAGCATGCGAGTTGCCGACGCGTACGGAGCGGAACAATTCGGACTGTCGTTCGAGTTGTTTCCGCCAAAAACGCCCGAAAGCGAAGCCGAGTTATTTCGCCACCTGGTCGATCTGGCGGCGTTCGAGCCGAGCTACATCACCTGCACATACGGGGCCGGCGGCTCGACGCGCACCAAAACGCTCGACGTCATCGAGCGCGTGCGGCGAGATTTCGATTGCCCTGTCGCCTCGCACTTGACCTGCGTCGGCTCAACCGTCGACGATCTGCGCGCGTATCTCACCGAAGCGAGCGAGCGCGGCGTGTCGAACATCGTTGCGCTCCGCGGCGATCCTCCCCAGGGTCAGAAGGAATTCCGCAGCACCGCCGGCGGGCTGTGCTACGCGAATGAATTGGTCGCGCTGATCCGCGCCGAGTTTCCGCAGTTCGGAGTGGCCGTGGCCGGCTATCCTGAAAAGCATCAGGAAGCGCCCAGTATGGAAATCGACCTGCGAAACTTGCAGCGTAAAGTGGCGGCCGGCGCCGACGTGGTAATCACGCAGTTGTTCTACGACAACGCCGATTTCTTTCGCTTTCGCGACGCTTGCGAAAAGCTCGGCATTCGCGCGCCGATCGTGCCGGGCGTGCTGCCAGTCACGAACCTGGCGCAGATTCGCCGCATCACGGCGATGTGCGGCGCCCGGCTGCCGGCGCGCTTCGTCGCGGCGCTCGAAGCCCACGACGACAACCTGGAGGATCAATTCGAAGTCGGCGTGGAGTTTGCGACGGCGCAAGTGCAAGAACTGCTCGACGCCGACGTGCCGGGGGTCCACTTCTACGTTCTCAACAAATCCCCCGCCACCTGCCGGGTTCTGCGAGGGGTGACACGCCCAGCGTAGGGACTGATTGCTCTGCGCCCAGCATGTCGTCGCATATCAACGTTGCTTCGCCGATCGACAGGAGTGCGAGGCTCTCGCCGCGCAAAGCGCCGCCAACAGAGCCGCAAGAATCAAGTCTTCCGCGGCACAATGATCGCGGCGGAAGATCCACCCGTCTTCGCTCTTTCGCGGCCCCGCAATCGTGGCGAAAATATTTTTGAAGGCGCGACCATGCGCGCTTCACGGCTCGGCGGGAGCCTCGCCGTTCCCGGACGCCGCTTCTGGAAATCTACGATACATTAGGAGACATGCCGCTTTTCGAGTTCTTTCGACGTCCGTCGGCCTCGATTATCATTATCTTCATGAACAAAGCCTTCGTTCGCGAGCCCGAAGACACGGGCCAACGCAATTGCCCCAAGTGCGGATCGCTGGCTGTGGCCGCGACGCCCGAGGCGGTGGAAGAACATCTCACGCCGGAAGCGCTCGCGAACATCTCGAAGACGGCCTGGTTTTGTCCCTTCCCGCGCTGCGAAGTGGTTTATTTCGACACCTTCGAGCGCGTGGCGACGGTTGAGCAGTTGAAGTACCCGGTCTGGCCGAAAGACGCCGACGCGCCGCTCTGCAGTTGCTTCGGTCTGAAGCGCGAAGACGTCGAAGAGGACATTCGCGAAGGAGGCGTCGCGCGAACCCGCGCGGCCGTTACGCAAGCCAAAAGCCCGGCCGCGCGCTGCGTCTCACTTGCCCCAGACGGCCACTCCTGCGTGGCCGAAGTTCAGCGGTACTATATGAAGCTGCGGCAGGGCGGATGATTGCTTGCGTGTTCGTGGTTTTTTATCGATCGCCGTTTAGGATACAGACATGACAAACCTGAACAGTCAATTCCGATGGTTCCCGCTCTTGGCTTTGTGCTTCGCATGTGCTGGAGCGGCGCCGCCGGCGCAGGTGACCGACGCAGATTCTCTTGCAAACATCATTCGTCCCACGCTCCCGAAGAGCTGGACGCTTTCGATCAAAGATAACAGGGTAATCCTCGAACGCGATGAGCCGATTGAATTGTACAACAGCCTTGCCATGCACGGCGGAGACCGTAAAGCTCAGATCAAGGAGAGGGTCTTTAAGAAAAAAATGACAATATCGCTTTGGGTCGGCGAACACATGACAAAGGACGAGTTAGAAAAAGCGTACGAAAAGAACAACTCGGCTTTGGATGAAGCTCGCAAAGACAAAAAGGACGGTAAGTTCATGCCTGACGAAAAGTTCTTTCGGGCAAACCCGAAATATGGATATCGAAAAACGCCGATTGTGGAAGCCGGCCGATCAAGCATCTATATGGAATGCGAGTCGCATTGCATTCGGATGCCCATCGCAGGCCCACGCCCGCCAAGAGAGGAAGGGAAATCGTACGTTATCGAGTTTTACGATGAGCGAATCGAGAAAGAGTGTCAGCAATTCATCGACGACGTAGGAAACCTATTTAAGCCGTATTACTAAACGGCAACTGTACTGTTGCCCGCCCTCATCCGGCTCGCTGCGCTCGCCACCTTCTCCCGAGGGGAGAAGGGATTAAATTATGCTCCTTGGAGTGTTTCTGAATGTGGCGGTGGTGTTCAGCCTGGATGATTGCCATCGCCGGGCTCGGTTGCGCGCTGATTTCAAACACGTGCCCGGCGGTAGACGCCGAGCCGGATAAAGCGCAGTCGGAATACTTCGAACGCGAGATCCGGCCGTTGTTGGTCGAGCGCTGCGTAAAGTGTCATGGAGCCGAGAAGCCTAAGGGGGGCTTGCAGCTTCTCTCACGCGAGACGTTGGCGCGCGGCGGAACAACTGGTCCCGTGGTGGCGCCGGGCAAGCCGGGCGAAAGTCGGCTGATCAAGGCTGTCAATTATCAAGAGATCGAGATGCCCCCCGATGGGCGCTTGAAGCAGGACGAGATCGCGCGACTGACGCGCTGGGTGGAGCAAGGGGCGTACTGGCCCGCCGGCGACGGCAAACCGGTGAGCGACGCAAAGCCGGCCGAGCCAGTCCCCGCGCCGGCTTTTGCCATCACGCCGGCGCAGCGCGCGTTTTGGGCAATTCAATCGCCGAAACATGCCGTGCCGGAAACGCAAGACGCAGCGTGGCCGCGAACCGATCTCGATCGCTTTATTCTCAACAAGCTCGAAGTCCGCGGGCTGAAGCCGGCGCCGCCGGCCGACAAACGTACGCTCATCCGCCGCGCCACGTTCGACCTGACCGGGCTGCCGCCAACGCCGCAAGAGGTCGACGCCTTTCTGGCGGATTCGTCGCCCCGCGCGTTTGTTCGCGTCGTCGAGCGATTGCTCGCTTCGCCCCACTATGGCGAGCGCTGGGGGCGCCATTGGCTCGACGTTGCTCGCTACGCAGATTCGTATGAGGCGGCCGGGTCCGAAGTCACACGCGAGTCGGAGCGGAGCGAAGCGTATCGCTATCGCGATTGGGTCGTGAAGGCGATGAATCGCGACCTGCCGTACGACCGGTTCATCATCGAGCAAATCGCCGGAGATTTGGCGCCGCCGCTCGGACCGGTAGGCTACGACCCTAACCCGATCATCGCCACAGGTTTTTTGACATTCGGAGGTTGGCGCGACCCACGGCGCGATAAAGAAGAGCTGCTGGCCGATATCGTCGACGATCAGATCGACCTGGTCAGCCGGAGTTTTTTGGGGCTCTCGATCTCGTGCGCCCGCTGCCACGACCATCGATCCGACCCAATCTCGACCGAGGATTACTACGCTCTGGCCGGGATCTTTTACAGCACGAACGTTCTGGCGAGCGTTGGAGAAAAAGGGAGCGCTCCGATGCCGCTGCGAATCGCGCTGGCGAGCCCCGACGAATTGAAACGCCGCGACGAGCGCAAACGCCGCGTGGAAGAACTGACCGCTCAGAGCGTGCAAGCCCCGACCGACGCGCTGCGGGCTGAAGCCGCCGCGGCGCTCGACAAGTTGAAGGCAAGCGAGCCGCCACCGCTGGAGTACGCCTACGGCGCCCAAGACGGCGGCGCGCCGCAAACGCCTCACGCGGGCCTGCACGACGTCGCGATTCATGTCGACGGGCGCTGCGACCGATTGGGCAAAGTCGTTCCGCGCCGTTTTCCGATCATCTTGGCCGGCGACAAACAGCAGCCGATCGCCGCCGGCAGCGGCCGCTTGCAACTTGCCCAGTGGATTGCCAGCGCGGACAATCCACTCACGGCCCGCGTGATGGTGAATCGGATCTGGCGCCATCATTTTGGTCGCGGCATCGTTTCGACCGTCGACGACTTTGGCCAGTCGGGCCTGCGGCCTACGCATCCGGAACTGCTTGATTGGCTGGCGATCGAGTTCGTCCGCTCCGGCTGGTCGATCAAAGGGATGCACCGCGCGATGATGCTCTCGGCGACGTACCAGCAATCGAGCGTTCCGGCCGAAGCAACGCGAATCGCCGATCCAGAGAATTTATTGCTCGGCCGAATGCCGCGGCGCCTGCTCGACGATGCGGAGATTCGCGACGCCGGCGCCAGCAGCCAGTGAGATCGCGCGCTGCGCGTTCCCCTGTTCCACGCGTGGCGAGGGCTTTCTTTCGCGGTAGAATAGCCCAACGCCCACCCCATGCCACCGCTGGTTTCGTTATGGCTGACGACAAGGACGAATTAACGGCAGAGGTACGGAACCGCGTGCTATCGAGCCGTGGCGTTGTCGAGACGTCGCGCGCTGAATGTGGCCTGACGACGCTCTCCTTCCAAAGCATGGAATATCCGGAAAGGCACGCCTGGGTAGATACATTTCTAGATGACAACCTGGTGGTGGACCTAGAAGACTGGTCAACAATCGATCGTTGGGACAATGCGATAGGGAGCCTCAGCACTAAAGGTGTATCAACACTTGTCCGAATCATTGTCGCTTGGTTGACGGGAGCAACCTATGCAGATTGCAAACAGCTAGGCGGCGCCGAAGTCGATATGACATGAAACCGGGCGCCACTCAACTCCATTTGGGTAGCGAATCAAGCGCAGTCGATTCCGAGCGAGAACGGTACGCGCGAGAGCTGTTTCCAGAGGCGAGAATCTCCAGGTGGAGCGAGGGACCGGATTGAATTTCTTAACCGTGTGCCATTCGGTCTTGGCGCCAGGTTGTTTCCCGAGCAACACAACCCCAGGACACTAACTTCCGGTGAGCGTCTCTTCTTCCTCGATCGGCGCCTTGCCCGGCGGAAGTCTGCCGCCCGATGGCGTAACCATCAAGTAAATACGGGAGGCCGGCTTGGGCGAGCGCCACCAGTCGCCGATCCACGCCGCGGCCGCCGGCAGAAACGGACTAACGAGCGCGCAGAGTGTTACCACCACGAACATCGTTCGCAGCGAATATCGAAACCTGCGACGGCGGGATGGGCCAGGAGAATCCACGCGGCGATTCTACCGCAGCCGCTACTTTTCGAGGTAGCCGACCCGGCATTTACCGCAAATTACCCCGCCCGGACCCCCTTTTGACCAACTCCCTGCTAGACCGTACAAAGGGGGAGTCGCCGTGGCGACTTCGGGCGCGTCGGCGGCCTCCGATGAGAGGCCCCCGCAATGGGGCGCTGTGAACCTGGTCAGGGGAGAAATCCAGCAGCCATAAGCAGTCAGCTCTTTGTGCGGTGGGCCTCTCATCCGGGGCCAGCCCGCGCCGCTGAGTTTCCCCCGTCCTTTTCGTCGGCAAAGCGTCGTTCATCAACCGGATTCGCCCGGCGCATACCGCAGGAGCCGCCAGCGCCATGCCCAAACATGACTCGGCAGCCGGACTGCCTCTCGGCGATGATCCGTCCTCAGCGTCCGCCCCGCCGGCGAAGCGCGAGCGCGAATACACCGTCGTCGCCCGCCGCTATCGGCCGCAGGCCTTCGCCGAGCTAGTTGGGCAAGAGCATGTCGCCCGCGCGCTGACCGGGGCGATCGTCAGCAATCGGGTGGGCCATGCTTATTTGTTCACCGGCGCCCGCGGAGTCGGCAAGACTTCGGCGGCGCGGATCCTGGCCAAATGTCTCAACTGCGAGCGCGGTCCCACGGCCGTCCCCTGCGACCAGTGCGATAGCTGCCTGGCGGTCGCGTCGGGCGATGACGTTGACGTGCTCGAAATCGACGGCGCCAGCAACCGCGGCATCGAAGAGATGCGCGAGCTGCGGCATAACGTCGGCATCCGCCCCAGCCGCTCGCGCTTCAAGATCTACATCATCGACGAAGTCCACATGCTCACGCGCGAGGCCTTCAACGCGTTGCTCAAAACGCTCGAAGAGCCGCCGGAGCACGTGAAGTTCGTCTTCTGCACGACCGAGGCCGAAAAAATCCCGGTCACCATCCTTTCGCGCTGCCAGCGGTTCGACTTCGCCGGCATCCAGGCGGCGTCGATCGTCGGACGTTTGCAGCAAATCGTGGCGGCTGAAGGGGTCGAGGCCGAGCCCGAGGCGCTCGCGCTGCTTTCGCGACGCGCCGGCGGATCGATGCGCGACAGCCAGTCTCTCTTGGAGCAACTGCTGTCGCTCGGCGCCCGGCGGATCACCGTGACCGACGTCAACCAGATGCTCGGCACGGCCTCGGACGAGCGGCTCGGCCGGCTGCTCAAACACTTGGTCGCCCGCGACGCCGGCGAAGCGCTGGCCGAGCTCGATTCGGTGGTGGCCGAAGGAGTCGACGTTGGGCAGTTGCTCGATCAAATGCTGCTTTATTGTC
>DASXPZ010000386.1:0-6461 GCA_036493275.1 Pirellulales bacterium | reverse complement strand
CTACAACCAGTACGCCATTCGCCTGGCGGAGCGCGGCTTCGTCACTTACGCGCCGCAGAACCCGTACATCTTTCAAGATCGCTTTCGCGTTTTGCAGCGCAAGGCGAACCCGCTCGGCAAGACGCTGTTCTCGATCATCGTGCCGCAGCACGAGCAGACAGTCGACTGGCTGGCGACGCTGCCGATGGTCGATCCGGACAAGATCGCCTTCTACGGCCTCTCGTACGGCGGCAAGACGGCGATGCGCGTGCCGGCGATTGTCCAGAAGTATTGCCTCTCGATTTGCTCGGCCGATTTCAACGAGTGGATCTGGAAGAACTCTTCGGCTCGCAGCCAGTACAGCTACCTGCACACCGGCGAGTACGAGATGTTCGAGTTCGATTTGGGCAATACGTTCAATTACGCCGAGATGGCGTGGCTGATCGCGCCGCGCCCGTTCATGGTCGAGCGCGGCCACCATGACGGCGTGGCGCCCGACCCGTGGGTAGCGTACGAATATGCGCGGGTGCGGCAGCTCTACGCCGATTTGAAAATCCCCGAGCGGACGACGATCGAATTCTTCGACGGCCCTCACACAATCCACGGCGTGGGGACATTCGAGTTCTTGGAGAAGCACCTGCGCGGAAAATAGGCGCCTTGTGATCGTGCTATGGCAATCTCGCGCGACGCGCGGCAAAACGTCTGCTAGCAGCGCCCTGGTCTTGTTTTCCGATCCAGCACGGACCGGCGCTTCGCCCAGATTTCGAAAACTGCCCTTCGCGCCGTTTTCCGGATCTGTTAATTACGCCTCTTGCCGGATTGTCTGGTGGCGCGGTTGCGCTGCGCAACGTGTGAACTTTCGCACGTCGCGGGCGAGTTTCCGCCGGCTCCAGGGCGGCGCTGGTCGAGCATGTCTCATCTAACGACCAGCGTTCGCCTGCTACGAGCACTTGCCAGCCGATGCGGTTCCCATCTGCTGTATTCTCGGAGAATCGCCATGAAGCGGATCTTGGTCCGTCTTTGCGCTTTGAGCGCTGTCGCGTCGCTCGGCGGGTTTGCCATCGTCTCAGCGAAGCGCGGCGCGGCCACGGCCGACAGCGCCGCTCAAACGGTCGCCGAACAACCCGATTTGCAGCCGGTTCCGCAGTCGGCGCCGGTCGACAATCGTTACACGCAGCTCGAAACGCAGGCCTCTCCCGCGGTCGATCCCTTCGCCGCGGGCCAGGCTCCGGCCCCACTGGCCGATGTGGGCCAGGCGCCTCCGCCGGTCGATCCGCAGGAAGTCCCCACAGCGGACGAAGCGTCGAGGCGCTACCAAGCCAGTCGCCAGGTGTCGGCGGGCGACGCCGACCCGAATGTGCGCAAATTGCAATATGACGAAACGGCCGGGGCGGCGCCCGCCGCGATTGCGCCGATGTCCGACAATTCGCCCGTTCTCAACGAGCCCACCTTGGCGCCGCCGCGCGCGGGAGATCGTTACGCGGGGTCGGAGCCAGCGCTACTCGTTGCGCCGGATGAGCCGACCGCCCCTCCCGGCGATCCGTTCCAAAAACCTCAGAGCGCGCCGCCGAACAACCTCGAACCGCTCGGCGCGCCGGCGTTCAACGAGCAGAATCGCTATCAATCGGATTCGAACTCCGCGCCGCAGCCTCTGCCGGACGATGGCGCGTTTGCGCCGCTCGCCGGAGGACGCGACACGGCCGGCGCCGAAGGCATGGGCCAACCGGGTCAAAAACACCTGGAGGGGCAACAGGCCCCGGCAATTATCGTCGAGAAAGTTCCTCCGGCCGAAGTCCAGGTTGGCAAGCCGGCCGTGTTTGTCCTCAAGATCCGCAACGTCGGCTCCGTGCCGGCTACACAGGTTGAAGTCCACGATCAGATTCCCAAGGGAACGCAACTTCTCAACACCACGCCACGGGCGGCGCAGCCCACGCCGGGCGAGGTCGTCTGGTCTTTGGGAACGCTCAAGCCGAAGGATGAAGTCAAGGTCGAGCTGGAGTTAATGCCCACGGCCGAAGGAGAAGTGGGCAGCGTGGCCACGGTGCGTTTTGCCGCCGAGAGCTCAGTCCGCACGATGGTCACCAAGCCGGTTCTCACAATCGACGTTCGGTCTCCCAAGAGCGTCATGCTCGGCGAAGACGTCTCGATAGCGATCCGAGTCACCAACACCGGTAGCGGCCCAGCGACAGGAGTCGTCCTCCGCAACATCGTGCCCGAAACTTTGCAACATCCGCAAGGGACTGAATTGGAGCGCGAGCTTGGCGTGATTCGCCCTAAGGAGTCTCGCGAATTCGATCTGACCATGCGAGCCGTCAAGCAAGGACGAGCAGTGAACACGCTGACGGCGATCGGCGAAGGAAAAGTGCGAGTCGATCGGCAGGTCGACGTCGAAGTCGTCGCTCCGGCCCTGTTAGTCAAACTCGATGGCCCGGCGCGGCGTTATCTCGATCGCCAGGCGACGTACACCGTCAGCGTTTCGAATCCAGGCACCGCCGCGGCCAAAGAAGTCTCGCTGGTCGCACACATGCCCAACGGCATGAAGTTCATCGAGGCGAACAACCAGGGGCATTATGACGCCGCGACGCGAACCGTCCATTGGCTGCTCGAAGAGTTGCCGCCCAATGAAACGGGCGCCGTCACGCTGACGGCAACGCCGGTCGAGGTAGGCGAGCAACTGATGCGGATCGAAGGCTCGGCCGAGCGCGGTCTGTCGGCCCAGGAAGAAAAGGCGATTGTCGTCGAAGGTGTGTCGGCGATCTTTTTCGAAGTCGTCGACGTGGCCGATCCGATCGAAGTTGGCGGCGAGGCCACGTATGAAGTCCGCGTCGTGAATCAGGGAACCAAGGCCGCGACCAACGTGCGCGTGGTCGCGCTACTGCCTGATGAATTGAAACCGACGGTGGCCGAAGGGCCATCTCGCCATACGATCGATGGGCAGCGAGTGCTGTTCGATAGTCTGGCCCAATTGGCGCCCAAGGCCGAGACCACATATCGCGTGAAGGCCAAAGGCATGGGCCCCGGCGAGGTGCGCGTGCGCGTGCAGATCCTGACGGACGAAATCCGCACGCCAGTGACAAAAGAAGAAAGCACCCGCGTCTACGCTGACGAGTAGCGCGGAGTCGCCGCGTCGCAGGCGCAGAACGTGTTCCCGGATTGGCAAACGTTCCGTGATTATTACGCGTTCCGGGAGGGCGGGCTCCCGCCGAGCCGCGAAGCGTATTCGACGGCGCATCAAAGTAGAACTCACAACGCAGTGTGCGGCGACGCCGTAAAGAATTTGCCTTGTGCTGTGGCTTCTGGCCCTTTTGTCATTTGCGGTTCCGGGCATCGGCCTGATCCTGGCTGGTGCGACGCTTCGGCGGCCGCGGCGACCTGGTTGAATTCCATCCGCCATCTGCGGGGCGCTCGGTCAACTGCTGGTACAAAATCAGTGCCGCGACAGACGGAAGAATTACACCGAACGTCAGCATGGCCGTTGAAACCATGCGATGCACAAGCGGCGCTTTCGGATCCGATGGCGGCTGTTCCGTCATGGCGCAGATTATGGCGAACCGCTGACCCAAATTCGAGAGTGGACTAAAGCGTTTCGCCCGGATGGTCGCTGTGGAGTCCGCGGGCTCGATGCGGGAAGTTGGCGGAGTGCAGGGACAGGGCGTTAGCGGGACTGTGGGGAGTTAAGCCTTACGGTCAACGCTCGCAAATGGAAATGGTGTTTCGCGTCGTCAAAACGCTTGCTCGACTCGTCCGTCAACGCGCACAGCCAGTGGCGCCATCGCCTGCGATCAGCGCCTTCCTTCTCTTCACGCTGGACTTGTGGCGCCAGTACGAAGAGAATCACTGATGATTCATTGCGAATTACGCGCACGATTGCGTGCGTGGACCTAAACCGTCATTCATGGGGTGGATGCATGAACATTGCTACGCTCCTCGGCGCCGCGGTCCTGGCAGTTGCTGTGCATGTCGCGTGGCAGAGCAACGTCTCAGCGCAACTAATGCAATCAACCGATGACGCGAAAGAACTCCCCAACGCGACGCTGGCCTGCAAGGTCAAAATGGGAGCGATCACCGAAACGGAGAAGGGGTCGCCGAATGGAACCATGTGCCGCGCGACGTGCGTCGTGATCTCGCCATTGAAAGGAGAGATTGTGGGCGAGGCGCCCATTGCCTTCAGGCGCGGAGGAAATGGCTTCATCGGGCCTGACGTCAAGGAGGGCTTGACGTATTTAGTCATGCTGAATGGCGATCGGCCACCGTATGAGATATTCGCAGCGATGAATGCCGTGGATCAAGTTGTCGAGCCGAAGTATGGCCCGAAACCGGGCGATCGCTTGTTGGCTGAAATGATGGCCATCTGGAAATCGAAGGATAAAACCCTGCATATCCCCGCCATCAGGCAGATTGGGATCATGCGCGACGTGCGAGGAAGCGAGGCCGTGAACGCCGCGGCAGAGGATCGGGATGCTGCAACGTCGCGCGCTGGCGTCATTGCCCAATATCGGATGAAGATCGCGCCGGACGCGAAACGGCTGATGGATTTATTCAATGAAGAAATCATGCACGTCTGGTATCAGGAGTCCGGTATTCCTCAGAAGGACCCAATGGGCAAAGACATCTGGCGCGTGGAAGGAAATCTTCGATTCTGGGAGCGCGGGGTGGCGGATTTCGATTACGCAACCTACGTGCGCGAGGGGATCAAACACGATTGGGTACGGAAGGACGATCACGCCCTGTATGTGTTCTTCGGCGTGCCGTGGAAAGTTCAGCGGAAGGCATGCGTGCCGGAGTTGGTTAAGCTGCTTGAAGACCCGGACCAGAGGGTCCGATCGTGGGCTGTGACATGCTTGACGCACACGGTAGAGCAAAAAGATCGAGGTCCTTCGACGGGCGACGAGGGACAAGAGAAGGCGGAAGTCGAGAAATGGAAAACGTGGTGGAAGGAAAAGGGACTGGCATATATGGCTGGCCCGAAGAGACCGCCAGCCGACGGCTAATGTCGTCAAGATAATGGATCTACACTGGTAGATGGGTCGGACAGCGGGTGGGCCTGGGTTCTGGCGTGACCGTCCCAGCGTTCACGCCATGCGAGACGCCAGGTCTTCGGCGATGTAGCGCAGAATGTCTCGCACGCTGATCACGCCGGTTGGCTTGCCGTCGGTCAGGACCGGCACGTGGCGGTAGCCGCCGATGTCCATTTTGTGGAGCGCGAACGCGATCGGCGCGTCGTGGGCGATCGTTTCGGGCGAGGGGGTCATGAAATCCGAGACCGGTCGATGGCCGAGTTCCATGGCGTCGACATTCAAACGGACCAGCGCGTCGCGCTCGGTGAAGATGCCGACCATCGTCCGCTCGTCTCCCACCAGCACGCAGCCCACTGCGCGGGCTACCATCAGCCGCAGCACCTCGGCCACGGTTGTCCGCGGAGCCACCGTCAGTGGCTTGCGGGGCCCGAGCTTGAAGACGCGGTCGCGCAGAATGCTATGCTCGATCGGGGAGCCGGCGCGCGGCTTGCTAAGAAAGCCGAGCGGTTGCTGGCAGTGATCGCACTCGTCGACGCCGTCGATATTCTCGGCTTTGCAAGACGGGCAGATCACCATGGATTCATTTCCCCTTCTGCCAGCTTCCGCTGCCCTGATGGACGGATTATTCGACGGTCCAGGTCTCGCCGCTGTGGAAGAGCTTGTTCAGATCGCCGTCGCCGCGCGCCTTGCGGGCCTCGGCGATTTGGGCGTTGAGCATCGCATCATACACCGGTTTGTCCACCGCGCGGAAGACGCCGATCGGCTCCGGGAACTCAGGATGGCTCATTCGGCTCAGCAGGTAGGCCAGGCTCGGCTCGGGGGCTCGCTCGTCGTGGAACAGCAGGTCGTCCTCGCTGATTCCCTTGCCCAGCTCGACGATCTCGGGATTCATGCCGTTGAGGCGGATCCCCTTGTCGCGATTTTTGCCGAAGATCAGCGGCTTGCCGTGTTCGAGCTCGACCGTCGTGTCGGCCTTGGTGTCGCGATCGGTGGCGTAGTCGAAGGCGCCGTCGTTGAAGACGTTGCAGTTCTGATAGACCTCGACGAACGACGTGCCGTGGTGCTCGGCGGCGCGCTTCAGCACCATGCCCAGGTGCTTGATGTTGGTGTCGATCGAGCGGGCGACGAAGGTTCCTTCGCAGCCGATGGCGATCGAGAGGGGATGGAGCGGGTTGTCGATGGCGCCCATCGGCGTGCTCTTGGTGACCTTGCCCAGGGGCGACGTGGGGGAATATTGCCCCTTGGTCAGGCCGTAAATGCGGTTGTTGAACAGCACGATGTTGACGTCGAGATTGCGGCGGATGGCGTGCATCAGGTGGTTGCCGCCAATGCTCAGCCCGTCGCCGTCGCCAGTGATCACCCAAACGCTCAGATCCGGGCGGGCCGACTTCAAACCAGTCGCCACAGCCGGAGCGCGACCGTGAATGGAATGGATGCCGTAGGTGTTCAAGTAGTACGGGAAGC
>DASXPZ010000385.1:0-10263 GCA_036493275.1 Pirellulales bacterium | reverse complement strand
TTCCGGACGTTCGGCAAAGATCGGCGCCGCGCCGCAGCAAATAAACAGAACAGGCGCCCAGACCATGGGAATCTTCCATGCAGCGAGATGTCGCTAGCGGTCCAAAACAGACCATCATTCTGACCACGCGGATCCGTGCTCGTCAACTTTTCAATGCCGCGGAAGCGGGATCATCAGAATTCCAGTTTGGCCCCTCGCAAAAGTCAGGGGCGCGGTAGAATCGAAGGCGCCGCCCGAGAATCTGGCCCTCCGCTGCTGATTTCAGCTTCGGACAGCCGGCCTGGACATTCATGGCGGAACGCGTTGAGCGAATCGGCCACGCCCACAAACCTTGCTGAATGTTCTGACTAGCGCCATGCTGCGGATTACCGTCATCAACTCCAAAGGCCGTAGAGAGCTCTCGCACGACCGCGGTCCGCTGGAGTTCGGCCGCGTGATGCAGGGGACTGCCGAACGGGTTCTGCTCGAAGATCCGTTCGTCTCGCGAGACCAATTGCGGATCTGCGAAGTCGATGGCCGACTGCTGGCCGAAAATCTGAGCCGGCAGACCGTCGTGCAGATTCTGGGACAGCCCGAGACGATCGACGTCGGCGCCTCGACCACCGTGTCGCTCCCCGTCGCGTTTTCAATGGGGCAGACGCGCGTCGAGGTGGCCCTGCAAAAGACGGAAGAGTCGCGCGGCGACTGGCAGACGATCTTGCGCCCCGCGCGATTGGATGAGAACGCCCCCGGCCCTTTGAACCTGATCGACTCGCGCGAGCCGCTGACCCCGCAACGGCTGGCCCATTGGTTCGAGACCGTGATCTCGGTCCAGCGCGCCGCGGCGGGCTCGGCCGAGTTCTATCAAGAGACCGTGCGGGCGATGGTCGAGCTGGTCGGCCTTGACGGCGCCCTGGTGCTGTTGCGGCATGGCGAGCGTTGGGAAACCGTCGCCGGCCATGTGCGCTCCGGAGGGGGTTCGCCGCCGACTCCCAGCCGCACGATCTTGAACCGGATGCTCGAACAGCGCCGGACGTTTTACCGCACGCTCGAAGCGGGCGCCGCCGGAAGTTTGATGGGAATCGAGGCCGTGGTCGTCAGCCCGATCTCGGATGGCCAGGGCGAAATCGTGGGCGCTATTTACGGCCAGCGCTATCAGAAATTGGGCTCGCAAGGCCCGGCCATCGAGCCGCTCGAGGCGCAACTCGTGCAGTTGCTGGCCGCGGCCGCGGGGGCGGGGTTAGCGCGGCAGCAGCAGGAGGCCGAGGCCGCGCGCTCGCGCGTGCAGTTCGAACAGTTTTTTTCATCGGCTCTTGCTCAGCAATTGCAGGCCGATCCAACGATGCTCGACGGCCGCGATTGCCAGGTGACGGTGCTGTTCAGCGATATCCGCGGTTTCTCGTCCCACTCGGAGCGCCTTGCGCCGGCGGAAACGTGCCAATTGGTGGGCGACGTAATGGAACGCCTCACCGGACGGATCGTCGAACATGGGGGCGTCGTCGTCGACTATGTCGGAGATGGCCTTCTGGCGATGTGGAACGCGCCGGTGGCGCAGGCCGATCACGCCGTGTTGGCCTGCCGCGCGGCGCGGGCCATGCTCGACGAATTGCCCGGATTGAACGACACGTGGCGCGATACCCTGGGCGTGCCGCTCGGGCTCGGCCTGGGCTTGAACACCGGGCCGGCGCGGGTCGGTAATATCGGCAGTCGACGCCGCTTCAAATACGGACCCCTCGGCCATACCGTGAATCTCGCCAGCCGCATCGAAGGGCTCTCGAAGCATTTAGGCGTGACAGCGCTGTTGAGCGGGTCGACGCGCGACGCGCTCGCGAATGCACTCTCAACAAGGCGCCTTTGCCGAGCGCGCGTGGTGGGCATCGCGACGCCGGTTGAAGTCTACGAGCTTTGTCCCACCGAGGCCGGCGACACGGCCTGGTGCGCCCTGCGCGACAGTTACGAATCGGCGCTGGGGCAATTCGAATCAGGCGATTGGGCCCGCGCCTGCCGCACGCTTTACCCGCTGCTGGCCAGTCAGCCCGATCGCTACGACGTGCCGAGCCTGACGTTGATCGGCCGGGCGGTCGAATGCCTGAAAAAACCAACGGCCAAATTCGACCCGGTCCTCGACTTCAGCCAAAAGTAGCGTCGAACGCGTCCTTCTCCCGCCGGGAGAAGGTGGTTCGCGACAGCGAACCGGATGAGGGAAGGCGCCGCCATTACGCGTTGCGTCATCAGAAAACGTTCACGCGCCTCTCCCTCACCCCGACCCTCTCGCGATGGGAGAGGGGGAATGCGCGACGGATCATCCCCGGAGAGACGTTACCAGCTCTCGCCTTACTTCAACTCTTTAATATAGATGTTCTTGAAGTAAAGTGTGTTGCCGTGGTTTTGGAGTTCGATCTGGCCGGTGGCGAAGATCGGATTGGCGTAGTCCCAGTAGTTTTCCATTACCACGTTGTCGGTGACCAGCTTGCCGTTGAGATAAACGGTCACCTTGTCGCCGACCATCTTGATGCGGAACGTGTTCCACTCGCCGATCGGATTGTCGGCAATGATATCGGGCTTCGACTGGTTCTTCTTGTTGTTATAGAGACCTCCGGATCCGGTGTTGAACAGAACCGGATCCCAAATCTGCACTTGCGGCGACCCTCGCAAATAGATTCCGCTATCTCCTTTGGCGAGAATTTTCCAATCGACTAGCAGCTCGAAATCGCCGTAGTCCTTGGCCGTGGCAAGGCTCAGCCCTTTGCCGTCGAAGACCAGCGCGCCGTCGACGACCTTCCAGTGGGCCCGCATGCTCTCGTCGGCCGCGGCTTGCGCCTTGGCGAGTTCTTCTTTCGAGGCCGCGGCGCGCTTGATTGGATTATCGAGCGGTCCCGCTGGTAGCCCCTTCCAGTTCGTGAGATCGCGACCGTTGAACAGCGCGGTAAAACCCTCGGGAGGCACGTTGTCCGCGGCGATGGCCGTCGAGGGGGTGTTTGAGAAGACCAGAGCGGCGCAGAGACCGAATGCCAATGTGGCGGGCATCGATCGGCTGACCATTGCTAAACAAATCAGGGGGAATGACATGCTGGCGGTCCTCAGGCTGGGGCGCAAAAGGCGTGCGGCGCCACGAACGGCGCGACGGCTTGGCCGGTTGCGGAGAAAATCGGGGTTGCGGCCATCCTAGACTCGCCGTAAGGCTCGATCAAGCGGGCGAGAGTTTGCCGACTATGCCGCGTGACATGCTCGATTCGAGGCCGTGGACTGTGAAACGAGCTAGGTGTCCGTGCGATTTCGCAGCGGTCGCCCATCGTGCATTTGCCCCTATTTGGTTGAAACGGCATGAAGAAGCGTTACAATCGCCTGCGCCCCGCCGCCGGGTCGCCTGGCGGCGGCGTCACTTCTGGTTTGAAACAACCCATCGCACCCAATGACCCACGGAGGTCGTTTCGCATGAAGGATCCAAGATCCTCGAACGGAACCGGCGGCCACAGCCGTCGAGCGTTCCTCAAGGGCACGAGCGCCGCGGCGGCCGCCACAGCCTTTGTCACTGGCGCCGGCGTCGCGACGGCGGCCGACGTCAAGCCCCGCGTCGTGGGCCCGGGCGCGACTTCCGTTACGCTGAACATCAACGGGAAGGATTACGAGCTGAAGGTCGAGCCGCGGATGACGCTGCTCGAAGTCCTCCGTTGGCAACTCGACCTGACCGGCGCCAAGCCGGTAAGCGTCGACGCCAGCAGCGGCGCGGCGACCGTGATCATCGATGGCAAGCCGGCCGCGGCCAACACCACGCTCGCCGTGGCCTGCGCTGGCAAAAAGATTCAAACGGTCGAAAGCCTGGGGGGCGCCAAGCCCGACCCGGTCGCCACTGCGTTCGTCCATAATGACGCCATGCAATGTGGGTTCTGCACGCCGGGGTTCGTTGTCTCGGTGCGGGCCTTCCTCGACAAGCATCCCAAGGCGACCGAGCAAGAGATTCGCGCAGGGCTCAACAGCAACCTCTGCCGTTGCGGCACCTACGCCAATGTGATCATGGCCGCCATGGAAGTGGTGAAAGGAGGCGCGCGTGGCTAAAGCGAAATACAACTGGCCGAAGCGGGGCACGACCTCGTTGATCGGCAAGCAACAAGACCGCGTCGACGGGCTGGCCAAGGCCACCGGGGCCGCCAAATACTCGTACGACATCAATCCGCCGAACGTGCTGCTGGCCCGCGCGCTCGGCTGCCCTCACGCGCATTGCAACATCAAGTCGATCGACTTGAGCGCCGCGGCAAAGATTCCCGGCGTAATCAAGGTTGCGGCGATGAAGAAGCCGGGGGATGAAATCCGCTGGCAGGGTGACCCGATCGCGGTCGTCGTCGGCGAGACCGAGGGCGCCGTCGCCGAAGGTTTGAAGGCCATCAAACTCGATTATGAAGCGTTGCCGATCTTCGTTAACGACGAAGACCTGGCGGCGGCCGAGAAAGCCGATCGCGCCAGTGGCGGCGGTGGAAACACGCAGCTTGAGAAGGAGGCGCCGGAGGGGACAGATGAGGACAAGTTCGCGGATCAGGAGATCGAGCGGCTGCTGAAAGAATCAGCCGCGGTGGTCGAGGGTTACTACGGCATCGACGTCATCACCCACATGTGCCTGGAGCCCCACGGCGCCACGTGCGAATGGGAGGGGAAGCAACTCACGGCCCATCTTTCCACGCAAAACGTCTCCGGCACGGCCAGCCAGTTTGCCACTCCCTTGGAAATCACGGCCGACGAGGTGACGATCCATTGCGATTACATTGGTGGCGGCTTTGGCAGCAAGTTTCAGGCGGACACCTGGAACGTCATCGCCGCCAAATTGGCCAAGGAGATCGGCCGGCCGGTCAAGCTGATGCTCGACCGTGACACCGAATTGAAAACGGCTGGCTGCCGACCGAGCGGCTATATCAAGGTCCGCATCGGCGCCGACAAAGATGGCTTCGTAAACGTCTGGGATTCACATCACTGGGGGACCAACGGCTCGACGCCGGGCGGCGTCGGTCAGGAAGTCATTCCCTACGTCTTCAACCCGCCCAATCGTCGTCGCAAGCGTACCACGATTTTGACGAACGCCAGCCCCACGCGGGCCTGGCGAGCCCCCAATCATCCGCAAGGGTGCGCGATGAGCCAGACCGCGTACGATGACATCGCGGCCAAGCTGGGGATGGACAGTTACGACGTGTTTCTCCGCAATATCCCGACCGATCCTGAGGACGAAGCCAAGATTCTCAAGCATGATCGGTACGTTGAGGAGATGAAGATCGCCGCTCGGCTGATGGACTGGAAAGCCAAGTGGCACGCACACGGCAAGGGACCGGCGAAGGGCTCGGTCGTCAGCGGTCTGGGCATGGCCATCCACACCTGGGGTGGCGGCGGCCAGGCCGGCGGTTGCCTGATCCGGATTCATCCGGACGGCGGTGTCGAAGTTTCGCTCGGCAGCCAGGACCTGGGGACCGGCACGCGCACGGTAATCAACATGATCGCGGCCGAGACGTTTGGCCTGCCGATCGAAGGGGTCACCGTCAATATCGGCAGCTCCAAATATCCGCGCAGCAGCGCCTCAGGCGGAAGCGTCACGGTCGCCGGCGTCAGCGAAGCGACCCGACGCGGCTCGCAAGATTCGCTTAGAAAACTGTGCGAACTGGTCGGCAAAAAGCTCGACGTCGATCCAACCACGCTTGTCGCCTCGAAGGGGCGGATCTTTGTCGAAGAGAAGGCCGACAAGGGGCTCAGTTGGAAAGAAGCGTGCAGCCTATTGGGAATGACCCCGCAAGAGGTGAAAGGGGAGTTCCAGCGGGCCGATGATAACCACTTGTCGAGTTCGATCGTCGGCGGCGTGCAGATGGCCGAGGTCGAAGTTGACAAAGACACCGGCCTGATTCGCATGAAGAAGTTCGTCGCCGTGCAAGACATGGGCTTGATCATCAATCCTCGCGGCGCCACCAGTCAGATTTACGGCGCGGTGATCATGGGGATCGCGGCCGCTCTTTTCGAGCAGCGGATCATGGACCCCACCAGCGGCGCGTTTCTCAACGCCGAGATCGCCGATTACAAGCTAGCGCGGTTGGGAGACATCGGTGAGATCGTCGTCGAGCTTTACCAGCCCGATAGCGAGTACGAGCGAGGGGTCGTTGGGTTGGGCGAACCCCCGGCGATCAGCCCCTGCGCCGCAATCTCAAACGCCGTGGCCAACGCACTGGGGGTTCGTGTCCCGGTGTTGCCAATGATTCCGTCTCGTGTGCTCGACGCCCTAAAGAAAGCGAGGACCGCCTGATGAGAGCTTTTGAATACGCGGCGCCGACCCGACCGACCGAAATGCTTGAGTTGTTGGCCGATTATCCGGACGACACGGCCATTCTGGCTGGCGGCGCCGACCTGGTTCCGCTGATGGCCAAGATGATCGTCACGCCGCGGCGCGTCGTGAACATCATGGGCGTGGCGGGGCTGGGCGGCATCATGTCCGACTCGCAAGGAGTGACGATCGGCGCTACGACGACGCTCGACGAACTGCTCGAATCGAGGCTGATGGCCGATTACCCGGCGATGTTGCAGGCCATTTGCGGCATCAATAGCGACGCCTTGCAGGCGACCGGCACGATCGGCGGCGAGTTATTGCAGCGTCCGCAATGCTGGTACTTCCGCGCTGGCGAAGGCTTGCTGGCCGGCGGTGGCCGGAGCGTCGCGGTGGGAGACAATCGCTACCACGCGATCTTTGGCAATGGCGGCCCGGCGAAGTTCGTTTCGCCGTCGCGCGTGGCGCCCGCCTTAATAGCTCTTTCGGCCCAGGCCCGCGTGATTGGGCCGGGCCCGGAGGATGAATCGTACGTCCCGGTCGAAGCCCTGTTCCGCACCCCGCGTGATGCGCGGCAGAGCGAGTTTGTGCTCGAGCCGGGCCAGGTGTTGGCGCAGATTCATCTGCCGCCGGCCGGTGAGGCGCAAAACGCAACGTACGAAATCCGCCAAGGGGCGGGTCCAGATTTTCCGCTCGCCAGCGCCGCCGCGGCCATTTGCGTGGTGGGAGGAATCGTTCGCGAGGTGAAGGTGGTGTTGGGCCAGGTGGCGCCGACCCCATGGAACGCCTACGCGGCCGAAGAGGCAATGATCGGCCAGGCGGTCACTCTCGATACCGCCACCGCGGCTGGCGAGGCGATCGCGGCACAGGCCACGCCGTTGTCGCACAATGGTTACAAAGTGCAGTTGGCCAGCGTGGCGGCGCGGCGCGCATTGCTGGCGGCCGCAGGGCTGCCGACCGGAGGATTCGACTCGTAAAGCCAGACGCGGTTCAAGTCGCGCGGGTCGACAGAACGCTGTCCGCCGACGAGCCCTTTGCCGCGGATCACTACAGGGTCCGTTCACTTTTTCATCGAGATTGTAAACCGTAGGGAGCCCACCTGATGGCTACTTTAGAAAACCAACCACCGGTCAGCGGATCGAGTTCGACTGCCTGCCGTCACCTGGCCTCGAAGGGACAGTACATTACCGGTTTTTTGGACCCGGCGGCCGAGAACTGCGGCGTCGGCGACGGCTATTGCTGGTGCAACCAGACGCAGGAGCAGTTCGGCCCGGACGATCACTACGTCGGCCGAGAATACTGCGTCCGCGGCCGAGTTTGCTTCGTGCCGTTGTTGTAGGTCGCCGGGAAGATTGGCGCGACCTTGATGAGACGGCTCGTTGTCTGTCGTCGCGTCCGCGCGATTCGACGAATAGCGTAAGAGTTGTTCCCGCCTGCATGATCCCACCCTCTAGCCAACTTTGGAGTCTTCCCCATGCGTCGCCCATTCGCCCAGTTATTGGTAATAGCCGCGGTTCTTTGTTCGTTCCTCTCGGTGGCTGTCGCCAAAGATCCGCCGGACACGGTTACCCCCGTCCCGCGCGACGGCGGTTGGATGCAGCGTCACCAGAGCTTCAATGAACGCGCAAAGCAAGGGGACGTTGACGTGATCTTCCTGGGGGACTCGATCACTCAGGGGTGGGAAGGGAAGGACGCTGCGCCGATCTGGAACAAATACTACGGCGCTCGCAAGGCCATGAACGCCGGCATCGGCGGCGACCGGACGCAGCACGTTCTGTGGCGGCTCGAGAATGGCAATATCGCCGGTATCAAGCCCAAGCTAGCCGTGATCATGATCGGCACCAACAACGCCGGCGCTAACACTTCCGAGGATATCGCTGCGGGGATCAAGGCAATCGTCGCCAAGCTTCGAGACAAGCTCCCCGAGACCAAGATCCTGCTCTTGGGCATCTTCCCCCGGGGCGAAACGCCGGCCGATAAGGCGCGGCAGGTGAATATCAAGGCCAACGAACTGGCCAAAACAGTTGCCGACAACAAGAGCGTCTTTTACCTCGATATCGGCGACAAGTTTCTCGGCCCCGATGGTTCCTTGAGCAAGGACATCATGCCTGACCGGCTGCACCTCAGCGGCGCCGGCTATGAGATCTGGGCGAAATCGACCGAGCCGAAGGTGTCGGAACTCCTCGGCGATAAGAAAGTGGAATAGCGCGTCAGGCAGAAGCGTTGGGCGCACAGTCCTTGCGAGCGAGCCTGGGCTCCGGTGCGAAAGAACAATCGAAGACGGGGAGAATCACCCAGGTGGCGGCGCGCAGAGCGCCTGCCGTCTGGCAGAAGGTGGCGTCGGATCACCAGGCCCCGGTTACTTCAGATTCAACAAGTTTCGCAATCCCATTTTGACGAGCATGCGTATTGCGCCGGCGGCTTCGTGGAGGGTTAACTTAGTTTCCCCCAAGATGCGATCAGGGAATGTGATGGGCGTTTCTCGGAAGCTGCCGCCGACGCGCCGCAACCGCCAGAGGATCTCTTCCGGGAAGGAGTACCCCCTCGATACGAATTGATCGAGGTCGAGCATTGCCAACCGCGATACCCGAAAGCAGCGGTACCCGCTGCTGCAATCGCGCACGTCGAGGCGCAGAACCAGGCGGGTGAAGCCATTCACCAAGGCGCTCATCAAGCGACGTTTCAGCGGCCAGTCTTTCGTCCCCCCTTCTTTGATATAGCGCGAGCCGATCATCACGTCGACTGCCGGGGGTGTCTCCATGCCGTCGATCAGCTGCGGCAAATAACAGGGCCGGTGGCTAAAATCGGCGTCCATCGTCAACACGTAGTCGTAGCCCTGCTGGATGGCGTGCTTCATCCCGGCGATGATCGCGCTGCCGTATCCCTGTTTGCCCGCGCGACGTAGCAAATGCAGACGCGGATCGAGAGTGCTCTGGCGCTCGCACCAATCGGACGTGCCATCGGGCGAATTGTCGTCAACCACCAGCAGATCAGCCGTTGGAGCCTGACGGCTCACCTCCTCGACCAGCCGCGGCAGATTTTTGATCTCGTTGTAAGTCGCAAACATGATCAATAGGCGAGGAGGAATTGTCATGCGGGAAATACAGGTCGGATTGGTTCGAGGCGACAGAGGGTAACGTCGAATTCCGAGACGCGCATTTCGCAGGGGGCGACGCCCGGCTCTCGATGCGGATTCTAATCTAATCACAATGGGGCGCTCGGTCGATTCCATCCACCGAACCGTCCTATTGTTGCCCGAACCGGTTCGAACCAGCAACGTCAAAGGCCTTGCCAATCCTGGCTCTGAACCGCCCGCTCCGAGTGCCGCCAGCGATCGCCGAGGGCTGCTCGTAGCAGAAAATCCAGGCATAGATCGGCTTGCGGTTAAAAAAACTGCCCTGCTCGCGGCGTCCGCGGGAGACTATAATCGTGCAGTGCGCCCTCCCATTTCCTCCCGCCCGCTGCGTATTGGCTTCTCGCATCCGATCGCTTGGGCCTGCGCCCCTGACCAGCCCTGAGGCAAGCCCGAGTCGCTGCGATGATCTGCCGATCTCCCGACACGCAATCGTCCCCCGCGCAAACGGGCTCTTCCGGAGTAGCTCCCGCTGGCGTGACGTACGACCTGGCCTTCTGGCTGGCGTATTGCTCGAACTTGGCGCTGATGATCGCCCACAGCCTCCTGTTTCGATACGCGGACTTCGTGTTTTTTCTCGGCGGCGGCGAGTTTTTGCTCGGCTGGATCGTCGGACTTGGGATGCTGGGTTGCCTGGTCATGCGGCTGGCGCAAGGGGTGGGCATCGATCGTTACGGCCCGCGGGTGATGTGGGTCGCCTCGACCGCGTTATTTGCGGTCAGTTGCTTCGGACACTTGCTCCTCTCCGACGTCGACGGCCCGGCGATTTTTTTGCTGCGGATTGCTTACAACTGCGCGATCGCCGGATTCTTTGGCGCCTCGATTACATTTATCTCGGCCCGCGCGCCGGCGCCTCGCATGG
>DASXPZ010000384.1:0-14136 GCA_036493275.1 Pirellulales bacterium | reverse complement strand
GTCGACGGGGGTCAATTGAGCTTGAGCAGCCGCCCGCGATGCGCCAGCGGCCAGCAAAATCGCCGCCGCGGCAAACGTGATCGTTCGTCTCATCTGCATGCCTCGATTCCGTGCGCGGAAATGTTTCTGTCCCAGAAGAAGGGCCCCTGTCGAGAGGAATTCTCGCTGGCCGCGGCTCGCTGGCCCAGTTGGCCAGAAGACCGTCTTAGTTAACCTCCTCCGAGCCGCCGAATGGCCGCCGGGCGGACGCTCGCAGCGCTTTCACCATATCGACTGGAGAGGCTTTTGGCCAATAGATTTCCCCTTCTTGGTATCTAACAGGGGCCGCGACCGCCGTTGTCAGCCTCAACCGGCCAAGTCACAATGGCTTTTGGCCGCGTCCCCACGCGCCGCGGCGAATTCCCAGACAGGCCGCCCCAGTCTCTGCGAGAGCCTGCGATCTTTGATTTCACGCTTGAAAGCCAGCCCAATGAGCAAGCCCGACGGCCCCATCACAGTGCCCAAATTCGTGGCTATGAAGGCCGCCGGTCAAAAAATCAGCATGCTGACCGCCTATGACCACGCGATGGCCGGATTGATCGACGCCGCCGGAATCGACAGTGTTTTGGTCGGTGACAGCCTCTCGATGGTCGTTCAAGGGCACGACAACACCCTGCGGGTCACCCTGGATGAGATGATCTATCACGCCGAGATGGTCGGTCGAGCCGTCAGGCGGGCCCTGATCATCGTTGATATGCCGTTTCCGACCTGTCATCTGGGAACCTGTAAGGCGATCGAAAGCGCCGGCCGAATCCTCAAAGAGACCCGCTGCCAGGCGGTCAAGCTTGAAGGGGGCGCGGAGCAAGCCGAGGTGATCTCGGCCATGGTCTCGGCCGGAATCCCGGTGATGGCCCACTGCGGACTGAGGCCGCAAAGCGTGCACGTGCTGGGAGGCTACAAAGTCCAGCGCGACGAAGAGCGACTCCTGGCCGACGCCAAAGCGGCCGAGGAAGCGGGCGCCTTCGGAGTGCTCCTCGAATGTATCCCGGCGCCTGTCGCCCAGCGGATCACGCAGGCGCTGCGGATCCCCACGATTGGCATCGGCGCCGGCGCCGGCTGCGACGGGCAAGTGCTGGTCATCAACGACATGCTCGGCATCACGGCCGGTTACGTCCCTAAATTCGTCAAGCCGTTCGCACAACTCGGAGCCGCCATCACCCAGGCGGTGACTGACTATCGCGAGGCCGTAAAGTCGAGCGAATTTCCGGGCGACGCGGAGACGTTTAAGTAGACCTCAGATCGCTCGCCCCGGTGGGTGGCCGACGTCGCACTCACTGTCCTCCGCCGGTTTTTTGTTTTTTTCTTACGTGACTCGCGTCGCGCCGCAGGAGGCCCTCATGCCCAATCGCCTGGCCCAGGAAACAAGTCCCTACCTGCTGCAACACGCGAATAATCCAGTCGACTGGTATCCGTGGGGACCCGACGCGCTGGCCCGGGCCGCGCAAGAAGACCGGCCGATTTTCTTATCGATCGGCTATTCGGCCTGTCATTGGTGCCACGTGATGGAGCATGAGAGCTTCGAGAATCCGCAACTGGCGGAGCTGTTGAACGCGGAGTTTGTGCCGATCAAGGTCGATCGCGAAGAGCGGCCCGATCTCGACCAGGTCTACATGAACGCCGTGCAAATGCTGACCGGGCGCGGCGGCTGGCCGATGTCGATGTTCCTGACTCCGGAGCTGAAGCCCTTTTTCGGCGGCACGTATTGGCCCCCTCACCGCAAGATGGGCATGCCCGGCTTCGACGAAGTGCTGATGGCCGTGGCCGACGCCTGGAAGCACCGCCGCGCGGAACTGACGAGCCAGGCGGACCAGCTCACGCTTCGCTTAGGAGCACTCGGCGATTTGCCGGCGGGCGAGGCCGAGCTCGATCGCGCCCCGCTCGCGGCCGCGGAGCAGGCGCTCGGCAGGCTGTTCGACCCGGCGCATGGCGGATTCGGCGGGGCGCCGAAGTTTCCGCACCCGATGGACCTACGACTGCTGTTGCGTCTCTGGCGCCATAGTGGCCGGCAGAACTTACTCGACATGGCGCGCCACACGCTCGACAAAATGGCCTCCGGCGGCATCTACGATCATCTCGGCGGCGGCTTTCATCGCTACAGCGTCGACGAGCGCTGGCTGGTTCCCCACTTCGAAAAAATGCTCTACGACAACGCGCTGTTGACGACCTGCTACCTCGAAGCCTTTCAGGCGACGGGCGAGCCGCGTTACGAGCGCGTGGTCCGCGAGACGCTTGATTACACGCTGCGCGAAATGTGCGATCCCGCGGGCGGCTTCCTCAGCACGCAAGACGCCGACAGCGAAGGGGTCGAAGGAAAGTTTTACGTCTGGACGCCGGCCGAGATCGAGCAAGCGCTCGGCGCGGCAGCGGCCAAGACCTTCTGCTACGTCTACGACGTCAGCCACGAGGGGAACTTCGAAGAGCAGAATATCCTGAACCTGCCAAAGATGTTCGATCAGTGCTCCCGGATCCTGCAGCGCGATCGGACGGAACTCGAAGCCGAACTGGCCGTCAGCCGTGCTAAGCTGCTGGCCGTACGATCGCAGCGCGTCTGGCCAGGGCTCGATGATAAGGTGCTGGTGAGCTGGAACGGCCTGATGATCGCCGCGATGGCGCAAGCCGGGGCCGCGCTCAACGAGCCGCGCTACGTGGAGCAAGCCTCGCGCGCGGCGCGGTTCATCCTCGACCAGATGCGGCGCCCCGACGGCCGGCTGCTCCACACCTATCGCCAGGGGCAAGCCCGCTTCGACGCCTATCTCGACGATTACGCTTGCCTGGCCGACGCCCTGGTCACGCTGTATGAGGCGACCTTCGACGAGGGCTGGATTCATGAGGCTGTGTCGCTGGCCGATATCGTGCTGGAGCGTTTCACTGACGCCGAGCGGGGCGGTTTCTTCTACACCGCTGACGATCATGAAGAACTGGTCGCCCGGCCCAAGGATATTCAGGACAGCTCGGTCCCCAGCGGCTCGGCGATGGCTGCGACAGCGCTATTGCGACTCGGCAGGCTCAGTGGACGGACCGACTATTTGAACGCCGCGATCGAAACGATTCGTTCGTTCGTTCCGATGATGCGCGACTACCCGACGGCCACCGGCCAGATGCTGCTGGCGCTCGATTTTCATCTCGGTCCGACGCCTGAATTGGCGCTGGTGGCCGGCGAAGAGACAGCGACGAGCGCCGTGCTGGCCGATCTGCGCCGCCGTTTCTGGCCAAACAAAGTGTTGGCCTTGCGAACCGATCCAGAGCGGGGCGCGGCCGAGCTCGCGCCGATGTTCGCCGGCAAGCAGTCCATTGCGCCGGGGCCGACGCTCTATGTCTGCGAGCACTTTGCCTGCCAGGAGCCGATCGCTGGCGAGGCGAAGATTCTCGCCGCCTGGCGCGATCTGGCTTCGCGCGTCGAGTAACGTCCAATTCCCCCGCGACGTTTGCGTCGTAGATTGGCGGCTCGATTGCTTCGCCGTGCGCTAATCGCCCGATTTCGAGCCCCCGCCGCCGCTCCCTTTGTCCGAGCCGCCCGAAGAGCCCTTGCTTTCGCCTGACGGTTTGTCCGAGGATTTCGTATCGGACTTCGGCGCGTCGGCGCTAGCCCCTTTTTTATAAGCCTCGCTGCGATAGTCGGTCTTATAGAACCCGGATCCCTTAAACATGATCGCCGCGCCAGCCCCGAATAATCGACGGAGTTTCGATTTCTTGCACTTCGGGCACTTCCGCTTGACAGGATCGTTGATCGATTGAAACAGCTCGAAAGCATGGCCGCAGCCATCACAAACATAGTCGTACGTCGGCATAGAAATTCTCGAAAGCGACTGGTAAGAAACGAGATCCCGGCGCTAGCCGTCGGAGACCGCCGAGACGATCACTTGCGCCGGGCGAACCACGCGCTCGTGCAACTGGTAGCCGTCGCGGACGACCATGATCACCGTGCCCGGTTCGTGTGTCGGACTGACGTGCTGCGACACGGCCTCGTGCAGGTGGGGATCAAAAGGCTTGCCTAGGGCTTCGATCCGCTTGCAGTGATGTTGGGCAATCACGTTATCCAACTGCTGTTTGACGAGCCTGAAGCCTTCGAGTAAGCCGCCGCCGTCGGCAGTTTTCGACGCCGCGTCGATGGCCCGCTGCATATTGTCCAATACGGGCAGTAAGTCGGTCAGCAAGCTCAGGTCGGCAAAGCGTCGCTCGTCTTCCAGCTCTCGACGAGCCCGCTTGCGGTAGTTTTCCCAGTCGGCGTGCAGGCGCAAGGCGCGCTCTTTGGCCTCTTCCAACTGCGACCGCAACTCCACGGCTTCATTCGAAATCAGTTCGTCACTGGCTTCGTCCATCGGGCTCCCCGGCTCGGCCAATGGATCGACCGGTCCGCTTGCGTCTTGTTTGGTCATGATAGTCATTCTCCGCCGCCGGCTTACCAATCCGCCGGCCGATTGCGACAGCTCCGCTTGATTGCGGCAAGCAGGGAAATTCGAAACTACATTGGCGTATCATTCATTATGTGGTCATTTTCCGCCGCGCTCACGACCCGCACGCTAGCGCGTGGCGGCTCACAAGCTATCATTCGTTACGTTGTCATTCTTCCGCCGCGTTCGCCTCGTCCGGCAGAAAATACTGCCGCAGCTTCTCGAAAAAGCTCTTGCGATGCGGTGTGACGTTTTTGTGTTCTTCTTCGGCCAACTCTCGCAGCAGTTGCTCTTGTCGCGGCGAAAGGTTCTGCGGCACTTCCACCTGCACTTCGACCAGCAAGTCTCCTTTGCCGCGGCGGTGCGGGTCGGGCATGCCGCGTCCGCGCAGCCGGAACATGCTGCCCGGCGCTGTGCCTGCCGGCACATCCAGCTCCTCGCGACCGTTGATCGTGGGGACTTCGATCGTCGCCCCGAGCGCCGCTTGCGAAAACGTGATCGGTACCTGGCAAATTAAATGTTGTCCTTCGCGACGAAAAAGCGAGTGTTCTTTCACGTGCAGAAAACAGTAGCAATCGCCGCGCGGGCCTCCCTCAGGACTGGGATCCCCTTCGCCCGAGAGCCGCAATCGCACGTCGTTATCGACCCCCGCCGGCACGGAGACCTCGCGTTCGACGCGCACCTGCACGTAGCCCGCGCCGCGACAGGACGTGCAAGGATTGCGCACCACGCTACCGGCGCCCTGACACTGCGGACAAGTCGACTGGACGCGAAAAATTCCGCTGCTTTGCAATACCTGACCGCGGCCGCCGCAGTAGTGGCACTCTTCGCGCTTCGAGCCCTTGCGAGCGCCCGACCCGCCACAGTCGGGGCATTCTTCGTGCCGCTCGAACTGGACGGTTTTGGTGACGCCGCGGGCCGCCTCGATCAAGTCGAGCGTGAGGTCGCAACGAACGTCTCCTCCTTTACGCGTCCGGCGGCCGCCGCGCTGCCCTCCGCGACCGAAAAGGTCGCCAAAGCCGCCGTCGCCGAACATTCCGCCGAAGGCCTCGAAGATGTCGTTCAAGTCGCTGAAGTGTGGCGCCCCGCCGCCGGGGCCATCGACGCCGGCGTGACCGTAGCGGTCGTAGCGCGAGCGCTTTTCTTTATCGCTCAGGACCTCGAACGCCTCGGCCGCTTCTTTGAAGAGCTTGATCGAGTCGGAGTCTCCCTGGTTTTTGTCAGGGTGGTGCTTGATCGCCAGTTTGCGATAAGCGGCGGCGATTTCATTGCCCGACGCGCTTTTCGCGACGCCCAGCACTTCGTAATAGTCACGCTTTGAAGCCATAGTACTCATGGCGTGTCGCCGAGCGAGGGAACGACAGCGAAACGGGCCACCGGCGAAAAACGCAGGCGGCCCGTCTTGCAAACTTTTTTCATAACCGCGAAGCGATTCCGCGCGCGAAGGACTTTACCGCACGCTGCCTTCGACGCGATGCTTGCCTTTGTCATCCTTGTCGAGGTTAGTAACCAGGGCTTCGGTCGTCAACATCAGGGCCGAGATGCTGGCCGCGTTCGACAGCGCGCTGCGGACGACCTTCAGTGGGTCAATCACGCCGGCCTTGAACATGTCCACATACTCCGCCTTGTTGGCGTCGTAACCGATATTCGCCGGCTTGCGGCTGACTTCGTCGACGACCACCGAGCCGTCGATCCCGCAGTTATCGACGATCTGCCGCATCGGCCAGGCAAGCGAATTGAGCACGACGTCGATGCCGATCTTCTCGTCGCCGCGAGCCGAGCCGCGCACCTTCTCCACCGCCTCGCGGCAGCGGAGCAGGGCCACGCCGCCGCCGGGTAGAATGCCTTCCTCGACCGCCGCGCGGGTGGCGTGCAGCGCGTCTTCGACGCGGGCCTTCTTCTGCTTCATGTCGGCTTCGCTGCTGGCGCCGACCGAGACGATGGCCACGCCGCCGGTCATCTTGGCCAGCCGCTCCTGGAACTTCTCGCGATCGTACTCGCTTTCGGTCGCTTCGATCTGGTTGCGAATCTGTTGGATCCGCGTCTTGATCTCGTCCGGCTTGCCGGCGCCTTGCACGATGGTGGTATTGTTCTTGTCGACCGTGATCTGCTTGGCGCGGCCCAGGTGCTCCAGGCCGAGACTCTCCAGCTTCAGCCCCAGTTCTTCGCTGATCATCACACCGCCGGTCAACACCGCCAAATCGCCGAGCATCGCCTTGCGGCGATCGCCGAAGCCAGGCGCCTTGACCGCGCAAATATTGAGCACGCCGCGCAGCTTGTTGACCACCAGCGTAGTCAGGGCCTCGCCCTCGACGTCCTCGGCAATGATCAACAGCGGCTTGCCCGTCTGGCTGGTCTTCTCCAGCAGCGGGATCAACTCGCGCAGGTTGCCGATCTTCTTTTCGTGAATCAAGATCAGCGCGTTGTCGAGCACGCACTCCATCTCGGCCGGCTTGTTAATGAAGTAGGGAGAGATGAAGCCCTTGTCGAACTGCATCCCTTCGACGAGTTCGAGCGTGGTCTCGGTCCCTTTGCCTTCTTCGACAGTGATCACGCCGTCTTTGCCGACCTTTTCCATCGCGTTGGCCAGCAAGTCGCCGATCTCGCGATCGTTGTTGGCGCTGATCGAACCGACCTGGGCGATCTCTTCCTTGCTCGAGACCGGCTTGGCCATGCTCTTGAGGTGCTCGATAGCGGCTTCGACCGCTTTATCGATCCCGCGGCGGACCGCCATCGGGTTGCTGCCGGCGGCGACGTTGCGAGTTCCCTCTTTGAAGATGGCGCGGGCTAAAACAGTGGCCGTGGTGGTGCCGTCGCCGGCGATGTCCGAGGTCTTTGAGGCGACTTCGTTCACGAGCTTGGCGCCCATGTTCTCGAAGTGATCTTCCAGTTCGACCTCTTTACTGACGGTGACACCGTCCTTGGTGACCGTGGGGCCGCCGAACGACTTGTTGATGATCACATTTCGACCCGTCGGGCCCATGGTGACCGCGACCGCGTTGGCCAGCTTTTCGACGCCCTTGAGCATCTTGGCGCGAGCCTGGTCTTCGAAGAGCAATTGCTTTGGCACGTTACAGGTTCCTTGACGAATGAGTGGTGTATGACTTGGAGGACACTCGCTCTGACGGATAATTCTGTGGAAGGTCCGGGATCGATTCGCTTGTCGCTCACCCTGGCCTTTCGTTTCCCCCTGGCGAGATCTCCTTTTCTGACGCGCGCTTAGCTGACGACCTTGGCCAGGATGTCGGTCTCGCGCAAGATCTTGACGTCGCGGCCATCGAGCTCGATCTCGGTGCCCGAGTATTTGCCGTAAATAACCTCGTCGCCGACGCTGACCGAGAGGGCGCCGCGCTGTCCGCTATCGAGCAGCTTGCCGGGCCCAACCGATACAACCTTACCGCGTTGCGGCTTTTCCTTGGCGGTGTCTGGCAGCACGATGCCGCCGGCGGTGGTTTCTTCGGCCTCGCGAGGTTCGACCACAACACGATCATCCAGGGGGCGAAGCTTGGCGTTCTTCATGATTGGTAATTCCTTATGCAGAATTGTCGTTGGTTTATTGACGGAACGTGTTTCGAAAACAGAGGAACGAGAGAGACACCGCAACGAGCGAGCAGGTCAGCCGCGAACTAGCGCCGCGGAAGTCATTGCGCGCCTCGTTGGGCTTACATTCCCATGCCCCCCATACCCATTCCTCCCATGTCCATGCCGCCCATTCCACCCATGCCGCCTCCCATTCCGCCCATGCCATGATCGTGGGCGTGGTGGTCGTCTCCTCCGTCGTCTTCCTTCGGAATCTCGGTGATCAGCGACTCGGTGGTGAGCAACAGGGCCGCGACGCTGGCGGCGTTTTGCAGGGCGGTGCGAACGACCTTGGCCGGATCAATGATGCCGGCGGCGACCAGATCGCAATACTGCCCCTTCTCGGCATCGTAACCTTCGTTCTTTCCCTTTTGCTGACGAACGCGATTCACGACCACCGCCCCGTCGAGACCGGCGTTGTTGGCGATGGCGCGAAGCGGGTCGTCGAGAACGTTGCGAATGATCCGAGCGCCGAGGGCCTCGTCTCCCTTGAGATCGAGCTTATCGAGAGCCTTTTCGCTGCGGATCAGAGCGACGCCGCCGCCGGGGACAATGCCCTCTTCCAGCGCGGCCTGCGTGGCGGCCTTGGCGTCTTCGATCAGCGCCTTGCGCTCTTTCATCTCAGTTTCGGTCGCGGCGCCGACGTGAATCTGGGCCACGCCGCCGGCCAACTTGGCCAGCCGCTCTTGCAGTTTCTCGCGATCGTAGTCGCTATCGGTGACCCCGATCTCGCGGCGAATTTGCTCGGCGCGGCCTTCGATCTCGTCCTTCTTGCCGGCGCCACTGACGATCGTGGTGTTCTCGGCGTCGATGATCACCTTCTTGGCCCGTCCCAGGTCGCTCAGCTTGACCGAATCGAGCTGGATGCCGAGATCCTTGAAGATGGCTGTGCCGGCGGTCAGCACGGCAATGTCGCCGAGCATCGCCTTGCGGCGATCGCCGTAACCCGGCGCCTTGATTGCGACGACGCTCAAGATGCCGCGCATCTTGTTGACGACCAGTGTGGCGAGCGCCTCGCCCTCGACGTCCTCGGCCAGAATCACCAGCGGCTTGCCCGACTTGCTGATCGCCTCAAGCAGCGGCACCAGGTTCTTGGCGTTCGAGATCTTTTCTTCGTAGATCAGGATGTAAGGATTTTCGAGTTCGACGATCTGCTTGTCCTGGTTGGTGACGAAATGGGGCGAGAGATAACCGCGGTCGAACTGCATCCCTTCGACAACCTCGACGGTCGTCTCAGCCTGACGTCCTTCTTCAACGGTGATCACACCGTCTTTGCCGACCTTCATGAAGGCGTCCGAGAGGACTTCGCCGATGCTCGGGTCGCCGTTGCCGGCGATGGTGGCGACCTGCTTGATCTCGGTCTTGTTCTTTTCGTTGATCGGCGTGGCCAACTTGCGGATGGCCTCGATCACGGCGTCGGTCGCTTTGCCGATGCCGCGAGAGAGAGCCATCGGGTCCGCGCCGGCTGCAATCATCTTCAGACCTTCGCGAAAGATCGCCTCGGCCAGCACCGTGGCAGTGGTGGTGCCGTCGCCGGCGACGTCGTTAGTCTTGCTGGCGGCTTCCTTGACGAGCTGGGCGCCGAGGTTTTCGTACGGGTCTTCAAGCTCGATGTCTTCTGCGACGGTGACGCCGTCCTTGGTGATCTTGGGAGACCCCCAACCCTTGTCGAGAACCGCATTGCGACCGCGGGGACCGAGGGTGCTGCGGACCGCGCGAGCAAGCTTCGAAACGCCGGCCAGCAACGGTTGCCGGGCCTCATCATCAAAGACCATCTGTTTTGCCACAGCCGGTTTCCTCCTGTTGGACGAGAGAGTCAGAGCGCGCCCGTGGGACGCGCGGTAGATTCACTTGATCTGCGGGGGCGTTCGCCAGGTCAGCCCGTCGGTCTAGACCGCGAGCAGCTTTTGGCAGCTACTGCGCCGTGCGCCCTCACAAAGCAAGCCGTGTGCCGGACGCCGGAGATCAACCCCTAACTCACTACCGATTAGAGAGTTGCGAACTCTGCGGCCTGGGGCTGTTTCAGACGATCGCCGGCGAGGACGAGGTCTCCCGCCAATATGGCAGTAGGTCGCCTTCGGGGAGGCCAGCAGGCCAGGACCCCATGATCGGCCGTGCGGACCGATTTCGGTTGCCCTGGTCAAGGCCCAGGGCAGGGCGGAATCCCAGTCGCCGGCTTAGTGCTCGTCCCCCTGGTGCACGGTCCCTTTCAGCATGTCCGCCATCCGCACAGCCAGCGTATGAAACTCCAAGGGGTTCGAGGGCGCCTGGGCCAACCGCACGTTCTCATCGCTGCGGATCGCGTTTGGGTCGACCGGCATGCAGACCTGGTGCGTGCGGATATTGTGAACGCCATACAGAACCTCGATCTCCCACTTGGCGTTTCGCTCGACTTCCTGTCGCAGGTCGAACGCGGATTGCGCGGCGTTGATGCAAACCGCGATCTCGATCAGCGCCTCGCGGTAACCTGGCATCTCACGGGCGTTTGGCCCCCAAGAATCTTTCATTCCATTGGCCGCTTCGCGCACCGCTACGAAAATCCGCTGAACGAGCGAGCGCAACATCGGCGAGAGGGAGCGCGACCAGAACTTGGGCGGCTTCAGATAGGCGTCGACGGCGCCTGTCACGGCGCCGCAACCACTATGTCCAAGCATGACCACGACTCGCACGCTTTCGCTGAGCGCATTGAGCGCGAAATCCACACTCCCCATGCAGACGTCGCCCAGCACGTTGCCCGCCACGCGAATTACGAACAAGTCGTTAAATCCCTGGCCGAAGAGCATTTCCGTCGGCACGCGCGCGTCGGAACAGCCCACGACGACGGCAAACGGCATCTGCTTGGGCATTTCGCCGTGCGTGCGAGGCATGCCGACTTCGAGCCCGTTGCAAGAGACAACGTACCGCGGCTCTCCCTCGCTGGGCGTTCCGGTGCGGCAGCTTTCCATCCAGCGCGAGAACATGCGGTTGCCGTCTTCCAGAATCTTCCGCGCGGCGTCCGCGTCGGTCGGCAGCGGCTTGGCCGAAGGATTTTTGGGATCGAACCGGTAGATGTAGTCGATCGTCTTCATAAGTCTCATTCCCTATGCGGCTTGATGGCGAGCAGTGTCGATCAGTTCAGGCGACCGAAAAGGCGTTCCGCCGGGGCGCAGCGGCGCCACGTTCCAACTCAATTATAGCGCCCGCCGAAGAAGAGGAGTCCCCAGTCATCCATCATGCGCCACTTGAACCGAATGGTCCAGTCGAACTTGGGGCGGCAGCGAGGGAAACGCGCCGCGGAAACGGATACAGGACTCGCTGGCCGGAAATCGACTAGTGGTGGCTCGCCTCGGTTCCGTCGGTCCCAACGGTCTCGGCGATCTGCTGGTCCGATTGCTCGTCGGATGTTGGCTTGAGGCCGTCGGCGCGCTGCTGAACAAGCTCGGTCGCCGTGGTGTACCGCGAAGCCACGCCGGGCTGCGGATAAAGTCCGCCGCCGATGATCAATGCGCTCAGCACCAGGACGGCGATCACTTCTGGAGGGCGACTTTGCAAATCGACCGAAGATACGTGGTGAGTCCCGGTAAAGACGCGAAAATAAGCATGCAACACGGCCAGGCCATTGAGCGCCGCGGTTACCACCAGCGCGATCCCGACAAAGGGACTCGCTCGCATCGCCCCTTCGACCAGTAGCTCGGCGCCGATGAATCCGATAGTCCCCGGAAAGCCAATGCTGGCCAGGCCCGTGATCAAAAACAGCGCGCCCAGCCGGGGCGTGTGGGCGAACAGCCCGTGGAATTTGTCGAGCGACAGTCGTCCGGTGCGGGTTTCGATCGCCCGCAAAGTCAGGCCGAATCCGGCCATCGATAGCCCAACGGAGAGCCAAGCGCAGAGCGCGCCGGTAACGCCGACGGGCGTGGCCATTTCCAGGCCGACAAAGACCAGCGACGAGTGGCTCAAAAACAAGTAGCAAAAGAATCGCCGGGCGTCTTTTTGCACCAGCGCCATGCCGGCGGCGTAGAGAGCCGTCGTCAACGAAAGCACCGTCACGCCGTGCAGCATCCAATCCGGGCTGACCGGAAAGACGAGACGCAGCGCGGCGTAAGCGCCCACCATCGGCGTCATGAATAACAATGCGGTTCCAAACGAGGCATGCTCGAACGAGTCAGTCAACCAGCAGTGCAAGGGCAAGATTCCGCTACGCACCAGCACGGCGGCCATCAACAGCGCGGCGCCGAGCGTCGACCTTTCGGCAGGATCCGGATTCGTCGATAGCAGCGTCTGCCCGGCGAATAGCAGGCCGATGAACAGCGCCATATGCACCGTGTAGACTCGCAGCGGTTTGCGTTGAAGATACAACTCCACCCAGGGGGGGACGGTTCCGGCGGCCAGCAAGGCGATGATGGCCCAAGGCTGCGTGCTGCTAAAAGTGGCCAGCAAAATCGCCTCGGAGACCAGCACCGACGAAAAGGAGATCCGGCGCAGCTTGATCCCCAGCGTGGCCAAAACGACGAGCAGATACAACAGCGCGCCGAGCGACAGCAGCGGCGCGCTGAGCGCGTCGACCGAGAACAACGAAAGGTGCGGCAGAAACCCTCCCTCCGGCTCCATGCCGGAGGCGCTGTCCAAAAAGAACCAGGCGCTGGCGCAACAGAACAGCGACAGGCCACAGACGGCCAGGCTGTGTGTGCGCGCCTGCTCCGGATCGTGCATGAATCTGACCCAGATGGCGCCCGCCAACGGAAATAAAACCGCCAGCGCCGCCCAGGGGATGAAGACCGGCGTCATAGCAGGTCCTCGAGAGGCGGCGTCGCCGTCGGCATCCGATCAGACTCGCGAGACTGCGTTCCCGAGAGCAGGTCCGTCCATTTGCCTTCGACCGCGTCGAACCAATGGAAAACGCGAACGAAGGGGTGAATCACATATTGGTCGATATACGCGTCCAAATGGCCGCGTTCGAGCGACAGCCGATAGAGTTTCAGACGCCACGATTCCGAAAACCAACCGTCCAGAAATGGCCGATCCGTGGGCAGGCGAGCGCCAATTGCGTTTTCCAGCGTGCGATAGTCTTGCAGCAGCGTCGGGGCCCGCACCAGTTGCAACGTCCTCATGCAGGCGTGGCCGATGATATGAATCAGGGCGATATAGCGGAGCCCAAAACCGATCTCCGCCGTGATTAGCCCCACCTGCGTGAGCGATGCAAAGGCCAGCGCGCTTTTGACGTCGGTCTGCACGCGCGCCGCCAGGGCGGCAAAAATCGCCGACGACAGGCCCAGCGCCACCACTGCCGCTCTCAACCAAATACTGGCGTCCAACAGCGGACTGACTCGCAACAGCAAAAACGCGCCGAGATGGACCGAGAGAGCGCCGTAAAAAACGGCGCTTGACGGAGTTGGCCCTTCCATCGCGCGCGGTAGCCAGCCGCAGAACGGAATCAACGCCGACTTGCCCGCCGCGGCCACCAACAACAACAGACCGACAATCAGGGCGTCGGTCGACGACAAGGCGCAAACGCCGTTGGGCCACGAGCCGGCCCCGGTCATCCCATCGAAGTCGCCTTCTCCCTTCAAATGGTGCAACACGACCGCGGCGATCAAAAACGCGGCGTCCGCGATGCGGTAAACCGACCAGACCCGTTGGCCGTTGAGGACCGGGGAAGGGCGTTCGTGAAAGAAGGCGACCAATAAGGCGGACGAAAGCCCCACGAGTTCCCAGCCGAAGAAGAGCGTTTCAATCGTTCCGGCCAGCGAGGCGACAATCATTCCCACCAGGAACATGGCGTAGAGCAAAAAAAACCGGCGAAAGCCCGCTTCGCGATGCAAATAGTGGTTAGCGAACGCCCCAATCGTGCCGACCAGCACGAACGACAAAATGGCGAATGGGACCGAGAGCCGGTCGAACATGAAGTCCAAATGGAAATGAAAATGCTCCGGCGCAATGACCACAAAATTGCCCGCCTCCAGCGGAACGTTTCTGCGGCCCGTAAAGAGCATCATCGCCAACACGGCCAGCGCCGAAAGCAAGCCGACGAACACCGTCGCTTGCGTCCAACGCGCGGTCGTCCGCTCGGAGAGCGGCCAATTCAGGAGCATCGTCAGCCCCATCAGGGCGAACAGCACGACTGGCGCAAGGATCGTGCAAGCGCCTAGAG
>DASXPZ010000383.1:0-2366 GCA_036493275.1 Pirellulales bacterium | reverse complement strand
ATCGACGGCCATCTCATTCTTTTGGATCAGACACGGCTACCGCTGGAGACGGCCTACCTCGATTGCCGCACGGCTGAAGATGTCTGGCAAGCAATTCGGCGACTCTCCGTGCGCGGCGCGCCGGCGATCGGCGTCGCGGCGGCCTACGGCGTTTGTGTGGGCATTCAAAGCCGTCGTAGCGTCGACGAAGTCTGCGACTACCTGGCGACAAGTCGACCCACGGCCGTAAACCTCTTCTGGGCGCTCAACCGGATGCGTTCAGCGAGCCGGGGCGTCCCCGCCCCCGAGTTAAACAGTCGCCTTCTCGCCGAAGCCCGCGCCATCGACAACGAAGATCGAGCGATGTGCACCGCCATGGGCCGGCACGGCGCAGACCTACTCGCCGATTTGCCAGCGGGCTCCGGGATCCTTACGCATTGCAACACGGGCGCGCTAGTCTCTGGCAGCGGCGACGGCACGGCGCTCGCCGTGGTCTTCGAACTGGCGCGCCGCGGCAAGCGACCGCACGTGTGGGTCGACGAAACACGGCCGCTGCTGCAAGGCGCGCGGCTCACCACGTGGGAACTGCAGCAGGCCGGCATCAAGGCGACGTTAATCTGCGACTCCGCGGCCGCCCAAGTGATGCGCGAAGGCTGCATTCAAGCCGTCATCACCGGGGCCGACCGCATCGCGGCGAACGGCGACACGGCAAACAAGATCGGCACCTACGGCGTGGCAACCCTCGCCCGCGCCCACGGCATCCCGTTCTACGTCGCCGCTCCCGCGACGACGTTCGACTTATCCATCGCCACCGGCCGCGACATCCCCATCGAAGAAAGGGCTGCCGAAGAAGTAACGCAAGGCTTCGGCCGCCAAACCGCGCCCCCCGGCATCGCTGTCTACAATCCGGCCTTCGACGTCACGCCCGCCGAGCTCATCACCGCAATCATCACCGACTGCGGCGCGAATCGCCCATTGGACGTACAGTCAATTCGGGCAGCGCTGCGGCCGAATGAGAAATGAGCTGCTGGCAAACTAAATTTGGAAATTAACACTACAACGTGATATACTTCGTTTATGCAAACAGACCAACCTTTCTTGCCGCCGGAAATCGAAGCCGCTGTTGTTAGGCAGCACGGCGGGCCGATTTCTGTACCGGGCGAACATGGCAGTCATGTCGTGATGAGTGAAGCTATCTTTCGTGATTTGATGGGCGTGGGCGATGACGACGACTTTGAGAAATCTGTCGCCGATCTCAACGAGAGTCTGGCCCAGGCCGCGAATGGTCAGTTGATGTCACTGGAAGAAGTCGAACGTCGGTTAACCGAAAAGTATGGAGCATAAAGTTCAGGTAACTGATAAGGCGTACGCTCAAATCGACGCAATTGTCGAATATATTTCAAAGGATGCTCCTGAAACTGCTCGTCGTTGGCGCACCAGGCTTCTGTTCGAAATAGACTCCTTAAAGAGTTTTCCGCTGCGATACGGACTCGCCCCCGAATCCAAAAAGTCTCGCTTCGACGTTCGTCAGATGTTGTTCGGGGTCTATCGCGTTCTCTACGTGGTGGAAAATAACTCGGTTATCGTGCTCGGCATCCGTCATGGCAGGCGGCGCCCCTTCCGTCCAGGCGAGTTGTCTGATCCCACGTAGCTACGTCCACGCCCCACTCTCTGCGCTCTTAAAAATCCGCTCGATCACGCGCATGTTCGCCAGCGCGTCGGCAATCGGCGATGGCGCCGGCGTCTCGTCGAAGATCGCTCGCGCGAATGTGTCGGCTTGCAACGTGTATTGATTGCAAACCTCGAACTGCACTTCTTCGGTCGCCCCTTGCGCCGCCGATCCCGGCTTCGGCGACGATTGCAGCCACAGCCGGCATGGCTTGTCGATCGGCGCGTTGAACGGAATCTCGATCTCGATTCGCCCCGCGGTGCCAAAGATATTCACTCGCTGATACGGCGCAAGCTGCGTCGAGCAGGTGAACGTTGAGGTCCCCTGAAAGAATTCTAGCTCGGCCGAGGTGAGCCGATCGACGTTCGTTTTCGGATCGCGTTCAATCGCGCCGAGCACCCGCTTCGGCTCGTCGTCAAAGATGAAGCGAGACAGCGACACGCAGTAGCAGCCGATGTCCATCAGCGCCCCGCCGCCTATGTCGCGCTGGTTGCGAATGTTGCCCGGGTCGTCGTTGAAGTAGGCGAAGAACGATTGGATCGTCCGCAGCGCGCCGATGTCCCCCTCTTCGACCAATTGTTTGGCCCGCTGCCACTGGGGATGATGCCGATACATGAAGCATTCCATGACCTTCAACTTCGGATGCCGGCGGGACGCGTCGAGCAGTTGTTGTCCTTCGGCGGCCGACAGGCCGATCGGCTTTTCGCACAGCACGTGC
>DASXPZ010000382.1:0-1501 GCA_036493275.1 Pirellulales bacterium | reverse complement strand
GCTCGCACCGGCCACGCAGCTGGATCCGGCCGCAAGCACCGCGGCGCAAGCCGACACGCCATCCGCCACGTTGGCGGCGGCCAGGGGCGAGGCCGAGACCGCGCTGTTGGCCCGGGTGCCGTAAAAGTCGACCGACAGGCCCTGATAGTCAACGCCCACCTGACCTTGATAGGCGGTATTCGCCGAGCCATTGGAGTTGTTGAACTTGTACATGGCCCCGACGTGGATCATGTTGTTGAAGCTCGCCACGTATTTCAGCGAATTGTCCAAACGACGATCCTGAGTGTCGCCGCCGCCGGCATAGGTACCGGACATGCCGATCAGCGAGAAGGCCTGCGAGCCGAAGTTCGGGTCGTACTTGGAAATGCCGTCCGCCAGCAGCGTGGTGTTGCGGCCGAAGGTGAACGTGCCCAAGGTCTTGGAGCTGAAGCCGCCATAAATGGTCATGAAGGCCTGACCGGCGACGGAGGAGTCGAGATTGGTGCTCTGTTGGGATGCGGGCTTGCCGTTGTTCAACGCCATCGATTTCAACGCGTCGCTGAGTTCACCCGACTGCGGGTTGAAGAAGGTTTCCATGCGGAACAGCGCGTTCCAGTCGCCGACGCCGATGGGCTCGAGACCCTGCAGCCCGACCCGCGATTGGCTCAAGTTGCTGGGGGTGAGACCCGACACCGACTGGCGGCTGTTTTTCTGCACGATATTGGCGCTGCCGGCAGGGTGGTAGTCGCTGTAAGGCGCGCCGTGGGTCTCGAACTGGTAGCCCAGGTCGACGATGCCGTAGAGCGTGATGCCGTTCCAGGTCAGGCCTTGATCGGCGCTCTGCGCGTGTGCCGCGCTGGCCGCGCAAGCAAGCACGCCGAGGGCGAGCGGATATTTGACGGCGCGCATGGCGGCACGCAGACGGTAAGAGGTGGTGTCACTCACAAATCTAACTCCCTTATGTTTGGGTTGTTGGATTTAATCGACGAATTGTTTCAGGATTATTACGCCGACGCACTCTGGAAGTCCCTTTGCTGACGGTTTTATACCACGGTCATAATGTCGACGACGAAATCGTGTGTTTTTTACAACACGAGGTGTTCTTGGAGGACCAGTTTACCCTCGAAGTTTGAAGATTATGTTAAATCTGAGCTCACCTGGAATATCAGGCGGCGCAGCAAGTTACGTAATTCTTCTCGATTTGGGCAGTTCCCGAAAGGCACTGCCGCAGGGGTGACTGACCCGGCCGTTGTGCGACAGATTCCGCTAGCCGATCCGGCCTCGCCCCTGTATCGCCCGTAGTCGCTTCAGTTCCGCCGCTGGCGCGCGGAGATGACCGCAAGCGCCGTCCGGGTGTTGGCATGCAGCTTTTCCATGATGCGGCTGACATAGTTTTTGACCGTGCCCTCAGCGAGGAACATGGCGGCGCCGATCTGCCGATTGCTCAACCCCTCGGCAATCAGGTGCAGAATCTTTTCCTCTTTTTCATTGAGCGCCTGTTTTTCGCTGCGGACTTCACCCG
>DASXPZ010000381.1:0-1982 GCA_036493275.1 Pirellulales bacterium | reverse complement strand
CGGACAAGAAGCCGTAGCCCGGATGGATCGCCTGCACGTTGCCAATCTCGGCGGCGCTGATCACGCGATCGATCTTGAGATAGCTTTCCGAGGCTTTGGCCGGTCCGACGCAATAGGCCTCGTCGGCCAGGTCCAGGTATTGGGCCCCGCGGTCGGCCTCGCTGTAGATGGCTACGGTTTCAACGCCCAGCTCTCGGCAGGCGCGGATCACCCGCAGCGCAATCTCGCCTCGATTCGCAACCAGGATCCGTTTGAACATGAGGTCACCCGTGTGTTCCAGCGACGGGCGTTAGAGACGAGGATCGAGTTTGAACAAGGGCTGTCCGAACTCGACCGGCGCGCCCGTCTCGACCAGCACCGCCACGACTTTGCCGGCGGCTTCGGCCGGAATTTCGTTGAAGACCTTCATCGCTTCGACAATACAGACCGTGGTGTCGCGGCCGACGCGGTCTCCCACCTTCACAAAAGCGGGCGCGTCGGGACTGGGCGAAGCATAAAACGTGCCCACCATCGGGCTCTTGATCAGCACCAGGTGCTCTTCGCTGGCCGCCGCCACTGGGGGCGCAGCGCCCCGCGAGGGAGCGCCGCTGCTCGGACCGGTTTGACGAACTTCGATCGGCGCAATCGGCTCTCCGCCGCGGCGCAGGCGAACTCGCGTCTGGCCTTGTTTCAGGTCGACTTCGCCAAGATCGTGCTCGTTCATCAGCTCGATCAATTGGCGCAGTTTCTTCAGATCGAAGATATCGCCCGAGCCGCCACCGGCGTTCGACGAGGAGTTGGCCATGCTTCGACTCTCCCGAGGCCTGCTAGGACTGCCTCGGCAGTTCTCTTCAGGTCCTCTGCTGTTTTTAAGGCGCTATGCCGTGATTTTGAGCGACTTTCGCTAGGCAAACAACAACCGACTAAACGACAACACACTCTTCCAGCTTCTTGGGAACGTTGGTTAGGACCTCACAGCCATCCTTGGTCACGAGGATGTCGTCCTCGATCCGGACGCCGCCCCAACCAGGCAGATAAATCCCGGGTTCGACCGTCACGACCATGCCGGGCTGTAGGACTTGTTCCGCAGCGGCCGCCAGCCGGGGCGCCTCGTGGATATCGAGTCCTAATCCGTGCCCCAGACCGTGACCGAATTGCTTGCCGAACCCCGCGTCTTTGATCACTCCGCGGGCGACCGCGTCGACTTCGCGACCGGTCATTCCGGGGCGAACGGCGGCGATGGCCTGCTCCTGCGCATCGAGCACAACGTTATACACTCGCTGGAGTTTGGGCGAAATCTTACCGGTCACTAATACTCGCGTCAAGTCGCTCTTGTACTGCCGCGCGGTGGCCCCCCAATCAACCAAAACGAAGTCCGCCGCGCCGATTTTTTGTTCCGTCGGCCGGGCGTGCGGCAGGGCCGCGCGGGCCCCTACGGCGATAATCGGCGGAAAGCTGCAACCCGCGGCGCCCAACAGCCGCAGTTGATATTCAAGCTCGGCCGCCACTTCTTTTTCGGTCCGTTCAGGTCGCAACGTGGCCCGCAAGATGGCGAACGCCTTTTCCGCGTAGCGAGCCGCCAGGCAGATCTCTTCGATCTCTTGCTTGTCTTTGATGACGCGCAGCGCCTCGACCAGACCGGCCGCCTGCAGGAGCGACGCCCGCGAGAGCTTGCCGCTGATCTGCCCAAACAGGGCCACGCTCATGCTGTCGGCCTCGACGGCCAGCTTCGAGACCTTGGCTGCGGCGACCGCGTCGGCCACGCTGTCGAGCATGCTGCGGCCGGGAGGGCGAATGTGATGCGTGACGTCAGGACACTCTTCTTCCAACTGCGTGGTATAGCGAGGGTCGCTGATCAGAATCGTGTCTTTGGGGCCGACCAGCAAATAGCTGTCGTCTCCCGTGAAGCCCGTCAGATAGGTGACGTTCGTAAAGCTGGTCACCAGCAGGGCCTCGGCTCCCTCTTTGCGCACCAGTTTGCGCAAGTTGGCCCTGCGCGTTTC
>DASXPZ010000380.1:0-13764 GCA_036493275.1 Pirellulales bacterium | reverse complement strand
GTCAAAACGGACCAGCCCGTGCTGGTAGACGTCCAGACCGCTCCGCACTTTGTAATATCCGCCGTACAGAATTTCGCGATCGCCCGCTGTGCGCAGCGCAAACAACGCGTCAAGCCAGGTTGGGCCGTCGCCAGGCATCTTGCACGTCGGGCGGGCAAAGCCTTCGTCGTCCGTGAAGTATTCCAGGTCGACTCCTTTGGCCGGATCGAGCCCACCGACGGCCGGTAGTTGAGAAATGGCGCCCGGCACGTGAAAATTGCCGAGCGGGTAGCGCGGCCGGTTCGTGTCTCCCCAAAACCAATAGAGTCGCCCCTTGTAAGGCGCCATTTGCACGCTGTCCGATCCGGTGACTTGCGCGTTGAGCAGCGGCTGCGCCGTCGGCGCCTTGCGGCCCGTGAGCAGGCTGTCTCGGTAGACGCCGGCGCCGGTCACGCGATAGAGGCGTTCGGCAATGTTGCGGCGTTTGATCTGCAGTTGGGCATGGCCGCCACGGGTGACGTCGAGCGCGACGCCGCGAAAACCAAATCCATCGGCCGGGAATTCGTAGCCGTGGCTGGAAACGAAGAAAAAAACCTTCTGATCCATCTGTCCCGGCTCGTAGAACGCTACGACGCCGGCCGAATCGGTCAGATATTGCGTGTTATCGACTGTGCGCAGTTCGACCAGCGGAACACCGCGCCCTGTCGCTTCGTCGACGACTTCGATGGCGAAGTAATCTTCCGCCGTCGGCGCGGCGGCGACGGCGCCGAGCGCGAACCATAGTCCAGTGAGCAAGAGAGACGTCATGGCAGCCTTTCGCCAGCGGCCGTAATTCGTTTGTCTTTTGCGCAAGAGAGCCAGGCGGCGCCTCCGTGACGTCTTTTAAACTCCCCGCTGGCGCGGCGGTTGCAGTCCTGATGCTCTGTGTCAGGAATTCTCTTTCTTTGTTGCTTCGGCTGCATGTCGCGTGCGGCGGGCGATGGTTTCCAGATTGACGATCTTTGCCCGTGGGCCGGCCGAGCCGACTAAGTCGCAAATCAAATCGAGCGTTTGAAAGCTCGGGTCGACCGCGTAGAGGCACGACGGGTGGCCGAGAAAATCGAACACCGCGCGATTTTCGATCGCCCAGCGGACGCCCTGCTCGATTCCCTTCAAGAACCAGGGGAGTTTCCAGCGACCGGTGCGGAACGCCACGATGTCGCTCGGCGGGCTCATCGGAATCTCGCACAGCCCACTCTCATATAAAAACGGCTGCGCGGCGGGTTGCGCTTTTTGCAACGCTTCGTACAGCGCCGCGTCGGGCTCGCGCCCCGGGTCGCCTATCGAATGCGCCGGGTATTTGCTGCTGACCCAGTCGAAGCCTTGGGCTTGGATCATTTTTTGAACGTCGGGCCGATCGGCGAGCCCCGTGGCGAATCCGCCGGGCGTGCGAAAGCCGTTTACCTTGATTCCGGTCCGCTCTTTGATCGCCAACGTGGCCAGGCGGATATTTTCGGCAATGATCTGTTCGGCAGTTTGCCCTGCCACCAGCCAGGGCGAACGCTGAAAGCGAAACTGCGTGGCATCGGGCGTTTTTGCGCAGACGTTGACGTGGTCGTACGTGTGATTGCCGATCGAATGACCATCAGCGGCAAGCTGCTTGAGCCAGTCGAGATTCTCCTGTTCGCAAACCCGCCCGACGGCAAAGGCGTGCACGACGCCGCCGGCGGCCTTCACGCGGCGGCAAGCCTCGACCGTGTAGCGCTTGGTATCGCCGTTGAGATTTCCCTTTTCGTAATCCCAGTGCGTCTCTTCACGGGTGGGAAAGTTGCGGCTCATTTCCAGATCGAGCGTGATGGCGATCAGCGCGGGCTCGGCGTCTTCATTCGCATCGGTTGATTTGTCGGCTGCGCGTAAGATGCGGCCAGACGCCATGGCGCCGAAACCGGCCGCCGCGCCCCGGGCTAGAAAGCCGCGACGAGGAAGTTTTGTGGTTCGCCAGAGATTCATGCCGGGGTTCTATTCTGGATGAGGATTGTTGGGTCGCCCCTGCCGGGGCTTACGACGGACGCGATTCACAACCGGGTCCTGGGATTTCATCCCAGGCTATAGTGGGTTGTCCCTCCAGGACTCTTGCGGAAATAAAAGAGTTCGTTACTTTTTCGCTTGCGCCGCTCGCCGCGGCTTGATCCAGGAAACTTGCGTTACCAGGTGTTCGAGCGACGCGAATGAGATCGCCGCGTTGGTGGCGAACTGGGGACTGGGGTTGGCCGGAAACGTGGCGATCGTGGCGTCTCCCACCAGGAAGACGTTGAAATCAGGCGAAAGATTGTCGTAGCCGGCCGTCGTTTTGCAAAAGCACATGTCGGTGTTGTAGCCGGTCAGCAGCACGTGGCGGATCCCCTGTTTCTTGAGGAAATCTCGCAGCGGCGGATAGCCCTCGCCGTCGTAAATCACGACGTCCTGCGGATCGACGTGGATTTGCTTCGAGACCGGGACGGGTTGTTCCCAAAAGCCTGTGTTGTTGAACGTGGCCGTAGCGTCGAGCCCGCGGAATTGTTTGAAATAGTCGGGCAGCGGCAGCTCGCGATCGAGCTTCAGCTCTTTGGCCAGCGGCTGGCCGCGGTATTCAAAGTTGGCCAGGCGTTCCTTCAGTTGCTCTCCTCCTTTGCGGCGATCTTCAGCCGTGGGGATCGCGCGGAACGAGCGATAGATCTGTTTGCGGATGGCGTCTTCCTTGCCCGGCAGGCTGTAGAGAACCAGGCCGACATGCGGACGGATCGCGGTCAGAAACGGATCGATCACCTGGCCGATGTGCTGATTGAGGATCTTGTTTTTCTCCGGCGTGCATTGAAAGGCGACCCCGGCGGGCTGCGGCGTGATCCAGCCCTGTCCGTCGTCGATGCCCCAGGGATGGACGACGATGATCGCGGTCTCCTTGCCGCGCAAGTGGTTCGGCGTTTCGACGATGCCGCGGGCGTTGTACGAAAAGCGCCACGCCCGCACGTCGAGATCGGCCTGAGATTGATCGACGATCGCGGCTGCTTCGAAGCGTGCAGTCTCGCGGATCGGCTCGACGAATTCGGGATGATCGGCCAGCAGCGGCTGAGGGTTGGAGATAGGGGTTAGCCGGTTGTCGTACGTTCGCTTGTCGACTTGTTCTTCGGATCGCCCAAAATTGATCAGCGATCCGCAGATAGCGAGGGAAAGCAGGAACTGTTTTGAAATCGCCGAGGTTCTGGCGCCGCTGGACAAGCCAGCAGTGGCACACATTTCGGATCGTGTCATCGGTCTCTCCTGCGGTGAATGGAGAAATATTTTTTGTATCGGGTAGCGGTCGCGTAAAGAGAATTCACGGGACATCTCATCACCGGTCATTTCGTCGGTTTTATTTCGGCCGGTTGTTGCAGCCAGGCGAACAGGTCTCTCAGTTCTTGCGGCGAACATTGCTCGACGATGTTTTCCGGCATCAGCGATTGCGACGATTCGTCGAGCGAGGCGATTTCGCCGCGCGGCAACCGCATGCGCTCGTTTTTAGCCGAGAGGAGCGTGACGCTGCCGGCGTCTTGCTCGGCGATCAGGCCGGTCAGCACGCGACCGTCGGTCGTCTGCGCGACGAAGCTGGCGTATTCCTTCCGAATCACCGCCGCGGGGTCGATCAGGCTGGCCAGCAGAAAATCTCGATCGTGGCGATTGGCGTGCGTCAGGTCGGGCCCGATCTTTTCGCCTTCGCCCAGCAGCGTGTGGCAGGTGGCGCAATGTTTTTTGAAGAGGCCCTGGCCGCGCTGCGCGTCGCCAGTGGCGGCGCGGAGATCGTTATTGAGTCGCCGGACGACGGCCAGGCGATCCTCGGGCGTGGCCGAGCGGATGGCGCCCCAGTGCTTGCGAACCAGCGCGTCAAGCGCCGGATCAGCGTGCGCCGCCACAACGCGCAGTTGAGCGACTTCGACGTCGCGCGGGTCGGACCCGCCGGCGTCGATCCGCGCGAGATAGACGGCGGCCCAGGCCCGCTTCGATAAGAGCGCGTCTCGCGCCTGGCCGCGGAGCGTGGCGTTCATCGCCGGATACGCGGACAGAATCGTCTCGGCCATCGTCGAGTCGTCGCTGTGCGAAAGCGCTCGCAGCGCCGCGGATCGAATCGAGTCGCTCGCCTGGCTGGTCAAGATCGTCGTCAATCGAGAAAGGACCGGTCCCTCGCCGACTTCGGCCAGGACGCGCATCGCCGCGATCCGCGCCTCAGCCGCAGCTTTTGTGTCGAGCGCTTGCTCGACTGCGCGGGCTTGCGCCTCGTCGTCTCCCAATCGGCAGGCGAGCCGCAACAGACGCTCATCGCCCGGGGCATGTTTCCACTCGGCGCTCGCCAGCTCCAACAATTGCGGAAACGCCGCGCGCGCTGCGCCGCCGGCGAGAGCCCGCGCGCGGAGCGCTTCGTCGATCTCGGCGAGCATTGCCCGGCGTAGCGGCTCGGCGTCGGGGAGCGTTTCCGCAGTGTTCAGTAGCGTCAGGCAGGCGTCATCGGCCTTCGCCGCCGGCTCCATCGCGTAGCGCCGCGCCAATCGCGGGAGGAGAAAATCTCGCCCCGCGCGAGACGTCCACGCGGCAGGCGCCTTGGCCAGCGCCAGCACATCGTCCGGCGCTTGAGTCACGCAGCGTTCGAGCGCCCACCAGTTGAGCAGCGGCAGATAGGGGTCGGCAAAGTCGTCGTCATGCTTCCAGAGCTGCGCGAGAATCGGCAGGGCATCCCGCGACGGCAACCGGCCTGCCGTGCAGGCGAGCTGCCGACGCACGACGGCGCTTGCGTCCTGCTCGGCCAATCCGACGAGTTGCTGCTCGATCTTCGGCGACACGGCGCACGCGTCACCGAGCAGCCGAACAGTCCAACTGCGTAGAACGCCGCTGTCGTGTTTCAGCAGTTGCTCCGCGCGCTGGTCACCCAAACCGTCGGATACGTGCAAGGCCCACAGGGCTTCGAGCGCCAAATGCTCGTCGCTCGCTTTCGTTGCGAGATCAAATAGCACTGACGCGATCTTCGGGTCGCGCCGCGCGGCCAATTCGACCCGCGCTCGTCGGGCGTGCCACTCGTTCGCTGAGTCAAGTTCTTTGACCAGTTCCTCTGACGTCGCGTCGCGCAGGTCGCGCGTTTTTGACCTTTTCGCGCCGCGGGGTTGAATGCGATAGATCCGGCCATTGCGTCGATCCCACGTGGCGTCCGGATCGGGGTGCGCGGTTCGTTGATCGTGCCAGTCGGCAACGTAGATCGCGCCGTCGGGGCCGACCGTCACGTCGCTTGTGGCAAACCAGGTGTCGTTCGATTCGAGCAGGACGCCGCCATTGGCCGACTGGTAGGTCACGCCGCGCGGTGAAATCGTATGCCAACGAACAGCATGGCCGAGCAGGTCGCCAGCGATGTAGCATCCGCGAAATTCGGCCGGAAAGAGATCCGCCTGATAGATAATTCCGCCAACGGTCACATGGCCTCCGGTGAAGTTGGCGTGCGGCACGTGATCGAAATAGCCAAACGCATACGGGTTATGAAGCGCCCCGTGCTTGCCGAAGCTTTTCCAGTAGTAGGCGCCTTGCACGCCATGTAGCATGGTCGAGCCGCCGAGATTCGTGCTGTAGAAAAGCTCTCCCTGCGAATCGAAATCAACGCCCCACGAGTTGCCGCCCCCTTCGCAGAAGAGCTCGAACTTTTTTGTGAGCGGGTGATAGCGCCACACGCCTTGCTGAAACTCGACGCCGCGGATTTTGCTGGTGACGGTGCTCCCCTGCGCGCCATAGAGCCAACCATCGGGACCCCAGGTGAGCGAGTTCGCCACGCTGTGAGCGTCTTCCATGCCGAACCCGGTCAGCAGGACTTCCGGATCGCCGTCGGGGACGTCGTCGCGATTTCGATCCGGGTAAAACAGCAGATAAGGAACATTCAGGACAAACACGCCGCCGTGCCCGAAGGCCAGCCCACTGGCCAGGTTCAAACCTGAGACAAAATCTTTTGCCCGATCGGCGCGACCGTCGCCGTCGGAGTCTTCGAGGATCGTGATCCGATCTTCGCCGCGCGGTCCGCGCGGCGGGGGATCGGGGCGCTGGTCGTACTCGGTGCGCGAATAGCGGTCGACCTTCACCCGCTTCAGCCCGGCGGGATTCGGATATTGCAGATACTGGATCACCCACAGCCGGCCGCGGTCGTCGAACTCGATCGCCACCGGCTGCCGGACAAGAGGCTCCGCGGAGACGAGTTGGGCCTCGAAGCCTTCAGGCAATATCATGCGGCGGACCGCTTCGCCCGGCTCGTAGCCTTGCGCGGCAGTGAATCTAGACACTCCGGCGGAGACGAGCAAACCGCAGAGAAGAGCTGAGACCATCGACACCCAGGCCTCCGAAGAGCGCCCGATGCCGCAAACGCCTGCGCGGCGGAGCGTTTCGGAGAGACTGCGGATGGCGGGGCTGGCGGGTTTCATACGCGCCGTCGATGATAGACGGGCCACTGGCAAGCGGCAAGAAAACCGCCTTTTTCGGTAGTGGTTCACATTGAATCCGAGATGTTTTCCCGCCGATTCGGCCTGGATTGTAGAATCTGGGAATGGAAGAACCAGTCTCGCGACTGCCGTTTCGCTTTTGGCCGTGGGGGTGCGCAGTCGTGGCGGTCATTATCGGGTTGGCCGTGCTCCCCTGGATCGTCCTGCTCAACATGCAGACTATCCTCAACTTCGTGGGAGGTTTTTTTGGACCGTTTCATGGTGATTGAGAACTGACATGCCCCGCGACCAAGAATACAACCCGGCCCCCTTTTAGCACTGCTGGACAAGCCGGCAGCGGCGCCACGGGAGACTTAGATTCGGCATTTCTTGCCGGCTTTCCCGACGCAAACTGCCGCTTTCGCGAACCTGTTCCCTGGATTGGGGGTCGTGACAGTGTAGAATAAAAGGGTGTGATCATCGGCAGGGAAAAACCGTCAACATTTTGCGAAAGGATCCTCGTGGCGACTTCCAGCGTCAGCCGGTATGCAGAAGCATCTTCCAATTCGAATCGGGCGCTTGAAGTGGCGATTGCCGCTGCCCGAACTGCGGCTGAAAATCGAGGACGCGACGTCGTGATCCTCGACATGCGGGAAGCGACGTCTGAATTCGACTATTTCGTCCTGGCCACCGGGACCAGCCGCCGCCAGCTTCACGCCATGAGCGAGGAGATCGACCACCGCCTGGAAGACGGCCTGGGCGAGCGCCGCATGGGGATCGAAGGCTACGTCGATAGCCGCTGGATTCTGCTCGACTACGGCAACGTGGTCATTCATCTGTTGGACGCCGAAGCCCGCGACTTTTACTCCCTCGAACAGCTCTGGGGAATGGCTCGCCGCGTGCCGCTCGACTTGTCGGACGTGGCGCCAATGGGGACACTACGGCTGGGTCGCGCGTAGCGAGATTGGGCGTGGCAGCCGGTTCGGGCCGCGGGGACTGAAAACCAGCGACAGGTTGTCGGCACGAACTCGACGAGCCAGCGAGGGTAAAACCGCTTCAAGCCCTCGCTTGCGCTTCGGGTTGGTGTAGGCGCGATCATCGCCCAGACTCGCGCTTTACCTCGATCCCAAGTGTCTCGTTCGCGCCGCCGGGCGTAAACCTTTCGGTTTGGCAATCGCTCACGATTTTTCGAATTTCATTCCCTCCACGGGTTTGCGGTCCATGAATGTCCTTGCAGAGATCCGGCGGCGATTTTTTACGGCGCTCGAAGAGTTTTCGCGAACGGGAGCGGCCGGAGGCCCCGACGCCGAAATCAACCTCGCCGAACTGGTCGACATGGTGCGTCCGAGCCAGGACCCCAAGTTCGGCGACTACCAGGCCAACATGGCGATGCCGCTCGGCAAGCGGCTCTCGCTGCCGCCGCGCGATGTGGCTGCTCAGATCGTCGCTAGGCTGAAGATCGACGATCTCTGCCAGCCCCCCACTATCGCCGGGCCGGGCTTCATCAACCTCACGCTGCGCGACGATTGGATGGCGGCGCTTCTTGGCAACATGGCGAAAGACGAGCGTTTGGGAATCGAGCCGCCGGAGTGCCCGCGGACGTACGTCGTCGACTTCTCCGCGCCGAATGTCGCCAAGCCGATGCACGTCGGGCATATCCGCTCGACGGCGATCGGCGACAGCCTTTATCGCACGCTCAAGTTTCTCGGGCATAGCGCCGTCGGCGATAACCATATCGGCGATTGGGGGACGCAGTTCGGGATGATCTTGTACGGCTACAAGCACTTCCTCGACAAGGCTGCATATCAGCGGGCGCCCGTCGATCAACTGGCGCAGCAGTACCGACTGGTTAATCAGTTGGTCGATTATCACGGAGGGCGCGAGCGGCTGCCGGCGCTCGAGCGCGCCGTGCAGACGGCCGAAGCGGCGCTCTCCGAGCTGCGCGCCTCTCCTGCGCCGCAAGAAGCCAATGCCGAGGCCGCCAAAAAAGCCGAGAAGAAGGCGGCCCAGGTCCTGCGGCGTGCTGAGAGCGACCTGGCCGAGGCCCGCGAGGAGCTGGCCGGACTAAAAAAACGCCTGGCCGCGATCGACGCCGATCCCAAGTTGGCCAAACTGGCCGCGGAACACGCCGAAATTCAAACGGCGGTGCTGGCCGAGACCGCGCGGCTGCACGCTGGCGACGCCGAGAACCTGCGCCTCTGGAAGGAGTTCATGCCCGCCTGCATGGCCTCGATTGATCGCCTCTATCAGCGGCTGGGCGTGACGTTCGACGAAACGCTTGGAGAAAGCTTCTATCACGATCGTCTGGCCAAGGTGGTGGGCGAATTGCGCGCCGCTGGGCTTGCGCGCGAGAGCGACGGCGCCGAGTGCGTCTTTCTCGAAGAGTTTGCCGCGCCGATGATCGTGCAAAAGAAGGATGGCGCCTTTTTGTACGCCACCACCGATCTGGCCACGATTCAATATCGCCATGAGCGCTGGCGGCCTGACGCGATTTTGTACGTCGTCGACCATCGGCAGAGCCTGCACTTCGAGCAGTTATTCGCCACGGCAAAAAAATGGGGCTACGACCAAGTTGAATTTCAGCACGTCAGCTTCGGCACGGTCCTGGGCGAGGATGGCCGGCCTTATAAGACGCGCTCGGGCGACACCGTGGGGCTCGATGGCCTGCTCGATGAAGCGGTCGAGCGGGCCCACGCGATCGTGGCGGCCAACGACGACGCTAAGCCGAGCGGAGCGGAGCTTTCGGCCGAGAAGCGGCGCGAGATTGCCGAGATCGTCGGCATCGGCGCGCTCAAATACGCAGACCTCTCGCAGAATCGGACCAGCGACTACGTTTTCAGCTACGAAAAAATGCTGGCCATGAACGGCAACACTGCCACCTACATGCAGTACGCCTACGCGCGCGTGAGAAGCATCTTCCGCCGCGGCGGAATCGACGCGACCGCGCTGCGCGCTAGCGGCGCGAAGATCGTCCTATCGGCCCCGGCCGAACGAGCGCTCGGCGTGGAACTCCTGCGCTTTGCAGCGGCGCTAGAAGACGTGATCGCCGATTACCGGCCGAACCAGCTCACGACGTACCTGTTTGCGCTCGCGAACCGCTACTCGACGTTTTTCGATCAATGCCCGGTGCTGAAGGCGGAGACGGAAGAACTGCGCGCGAGCCGGCTGTTGCTCTGCGATCTGACGGCCCGCACGCTGAAGCAGGGACTGGAGCTGTTGGGAATCGACGTGGTCGAGCAGATGTAGGGGTGAGGCTTAGTATCGTAAATGGGCTGCCATTCGAATCAGGTCACTGAATGGTCCGCGCTTTCGCGATAAACTTATGGTTGCCGAGCGGGAACTTACTGTCTGATTTGAACGTCGGATACCATGCTCGGATTCCGCGCGCCGGCCGCGGGGACAAAGGCAATCTTCTCTTGGAGGACTTTGGGCAATGTCTCTTCCAGCAATTTTCTGCAAAGCATGCGGGCTGGTTCTCCTGCTTTGCGTTTTCGCGTCGGCCGATGACCGCTGGGAGAATCATCTGACAGAACATGACCGCAAGGTGGCGTGGCCCGTGTTCCGGAACGCAATTCTGGATTTCCAAAAAAACGGAGACCGGGCGGCGCTGCTGAAGTCCTGTAAAGAGTTGCTGGCCAACGATCCGCAGACGGGCTACGCGGAACCGCTGCGCGGCCTGATCGATCCGCTGGAGCGCGAGGCGGCCGCCGAGACGCCCGATTTTCTCAAGGTTCCGCCGGAAAAGCGAACGCCGGAAGAAAACATTCGCTACTGGATCTATCAACTACGATCCGTGGGGGGCTTGCCATTTTTGGATGAAGGGACTGCCCAGATATTTTCCTTCGGTGGTCCGCCGACCGCGGCCGATCAGTTCCTCGAAATCGGCGCCCCGGCAATTCCTTATCTGCTCGACGCGCTCGATGACGATACGCCCACGCAAATCGTCGCCTGGCAGCGCCAGCACTACCCCATTTATTTTCTCCTGCGGAGGCAGGATATCGCGATGAAGTGCCTCGAACGTATCACGGCCTGCCGGTTTTACGACGAGGGCGCCACATTCATCCATCTGTACATGGACACGCCCGAACGGCGGAAATCAGCGATCGACAACGCCCGAAAGTGGTGGCAGGAGAGTAGAGGAAAAACCCAAGCGCAAGGCATTCGCAACCAATTGCGCCTTCGCCAGCAGAACATCACGCTGCGAGGGTACGACCGGATTGCGGCGCTGCGACTACTGGCCACCCTTGAAGGCCCCGAAGGAATACTCGACGAGCTTCACGCCTTGTCGATCCGAGACGCCTACGGCCTGAACAGTCCGATTCGCGAGGCGCTCGAGCAATTCGACAGGCCCTTCATGGTCCAGGAAGCGCTGCGCCGTTTCTGGGACCATGCCGTGCGCGAAGGGGACTATCAAATCCTGTACAAGTACGGCGACAGCAAGGTTTACCAAGAGATGGCGAAAAGGTTCGAGGAGTCGCACAAGCTCGATCCCAGCGCCTGGGTCATCGGCGATCAAGCCATCGCAGCCGCTCGATACGGTAAGAACTGGAGCATTCCTATTCTTGCGCAGTTGCTGACATTAACGGAAATGACCGGTAGTCGTTACGTCAGCCCCAAGGTTCAATCACAGCCATTTTGCCCGGCGGACAAGGCGGCCGAGCTGTTTCAACAAGTCACCGGCTATAACGCCGGATACGACGCCGAGGGATCAAAAGAAGAACGGCTGGCGGCGATCGAAAAGGCGCATCGGTGGTGGCTCGATAAAGGTCCCGCCGCGATGGCCGCCAAGACGAACGAGGACCATGCCCCTGTTGTTCCCATCGGCGATCTATTGATGACCGACGAAGAGGGCGCGGCGTTACAGGCGCTATTGAACGGAACGGACGCGGCAGCGCGACGCAAGGCGATCGCCAACCTGACGACCGTGTACGCCCCCAAGACGGAGCGCGCGCTCGTGTCGTCGCTCGCGAAGGAGGACGACCCGGCCGAGCGCCGGCGGATTCTTGAAGTCCTCGATCGGGCGCCGCAGCCGTGGTACGTGCCGACAATGGCCACAGTCTTTGCCAACGATCAAGACGAACCTTCGCGACTATTGGCCGGAAAGATGCTGCTGGCCCAGTTTCAGTCAGCCAGGAGCCATGGCAGTCCCCGACTGGAAACTCGGCGCCAGGCTTTTCAAGAAGTGCGCCGCGTCGTTGCTGACACGAACACGCCCCCAGCGGTGCGGGACCTGGGGACCGAAATGCTCAAGGACCGAGGAATACAGGCCAAGTAATTCGCAACTCTTTTTACCGAAGGCTCGCTGCGCCTCCGACTTCAAGTTGCTACTTCTCTAAACTGCTACTTGTACAGCGGCCCGGTGATTTCGATCGGGCGAACGTCGAGGTGAATGTTCGAGACGGTGAAGCCTGTCGCGCCGCCGTCGCCGAACCAGCCAGCGCTATCGGCGCCGGGATAGAAGCGGAATTCAAAGCCCTTGGTCGATTCGCGAAGCGCCGCGCTGCCGTCGAACGCCAGGCCGATTGCTTCGACGCGGCGACGCTGCAGGAGCATCCCTAACACGTCGACCACCGTCGTGTTCCCCAGGATGTCATTCTTGACAATCGTGCGGGTCGGGCCATTTTCCAGATCATTCCCTTGCGGCATGGGGACCGACCCCTCCACGCGATCGTCGCCCGGCGTGACGCGCATTGTCGTCAGGTCGAAGGTGTCGCCATGATCGAGATAGGTCATGCGGACGTTCTTCAGGTTGAACCCGGCCACGTCTGGATCGTTGGTGGCTTCGGAGAGGTCGAGGACCACGGCCCCCTTGCTGCCGACGATCTCGACTTCGTTGCCATTGCGAACGACGGCGGCCGTGTTTTCGTCGACGCCGATGCCGAACTTCAGTCCTTGTGAATGCATCGCCACCAGCGCGCGGGCAAACCGGCCGCGGGTCAGGCAGTGCTGCTCGACGAACCAGGCGTGGTTGAGGAATCCTAGGCCTTCGTCGATGTCTTTACCGAACTTGACGCCCTCCTTGAGGGTCGTGAGGACATTTCCAGGATCGCTGAACATCACGCGGCTCAGCACGGCGGCGCCGGCGCTAGTCCCCGCGATGGTTCCCCCTTTTTCGTAAACCGCCCAAACCGCTTCGAGCATGGGAGTCTTCTCCCCCTCGGGCGTTTTGAGGGCTTTGGTGATTCGCTTCTGATCACCGCCGGTGAAGAAGACGCCGGTGGAGGCGCGGACTTGTTCGATGATCTGCTTGTCGACGGCGACTTCGCGAAAATCGAGATCGGTGTTCATCACGCCTAGCGGCACGACGAACGCGTCGGCGCCAGCACGCTTGAGCGCTTCGACCGCGCGGCGGCCGCTCTCGGCCGGCGAGCCGCTGGCCGTGGGAAACACGGCGATGCGGGCTACTCCATCTCCGCCCGCCAGCTCGACGATCCGTTCCCAGATCTCACGATCGGTTATGCCTCGTTCGCTCGAGCGGAGTGCCCCGCCAATGATCACCAGCGATCCATGCTTCTCTTCCGCCCCGACTCCGCTGGCGAAACAAATCAAACAAACGCCAATCAGAGCCACGCTCGATTTACGAACCATTCTGTACTCCTCATTCGAACTCGACATGGGCCGAAGAAACCAAGGCGTGCGGCCAACATCGTCAGCGCCAAACGGCTTCAAGGCGTTTGGCTCTGGGGAGGAACTTAACGGCATTCAGCAATCCGCATCAAGACCAAAAAACATGCCACGGCCAGGCAACCCTGGAGTTGTCGGCATTGCCCGCTCTTGGGTATCGGATTTTTAATTTGTCGATGCCCGAACGGGCGATGCATGGTGGTGTGTAAGCCTGCTGTCAGTCGGCGCCATTTTATTGCCTATCCGAGAACCGAAGTTCCATTCACGAATTCTGGCTGGTGTTGCCAGCAAACGCGAGTTTTCAGATAGGTTTTCAGGGCCGTCCTCGCTGGGCGTTTGCGAGGGTCGCTGTTTTTTTCTCAACAACCTGCCAGAGGCTCACTCATATTGTAACGCATGGACGATCTCAAGTCGCGAGGCGCGCCTGGCCGGAAACCAGGCCGCCACCAGGGCCATGACCAAACAGGCCCCACAGCAGGCGGCGATGTACCACAGGCTGACCGTGAACTCGACCGGTTGGCCAATCAGGGTATGGGTAGACAAGTTCATCAGGTACGAGAGCACCAGCCCCATGCCGACCCCCGGGGCGAGGCTCGCCAGCCCCAGGCTGGCCGCCTGGTAGAGGATCATCAGCCGGATTTGCCGCCGCCGCATGGCCACGGTCCGCAGCACGGCGATCTCGCGGGTTTGCTCCAGGACGTTCATGGTGAGTGTGTTGACGATCCCC
>DASXPZ010000379.1:0-5132 GCA_036493275.1 Pirellulales bacterium | reverse complement strand
CGTGAAAGTCCATGTAGCGCCGCCCGGCGGTGTCTTCGATCCAGATCCCCTCGCAAGCCTGCATGCCGTTCAGGCACGGAGTGGAGAGAGACTGATGCAAAAAATAGCGAGCGTCATCGGCCAGCAACTGGCGCGTGGCGTTGTCGATGCTTTCTGCCTGCCAGCGCTCGCGCAGCGGCGAGATGTTGGTATCTCCTTCCGATTTTTCGCCGGCTAGGCTGTCACTTTCGCGATTTGGCGACATCAATTGTCCTTGTAAGGTGCTTCTGAAACGCGGATCGTGTCGGGCTGGTGGTCGTGGCGCGATGGCGCTCTCTGGCGCAGCTCCGCCCCAATCGAACCGGCCCAGTTGAGCGCCGCCCCCGCGAGCGGGTACAACCAATCGGCGCCCTTTCTCTTCTCAGGACCCAACCGATGCCGGCGATCTACGAACACCATCTTACCGTGACGCCGCAGGAGATCGACCGCCTGGGGCACGTGAACAACCTGGAATATCTCCGCTGGGCCTTGGCCGCGGCGATCGCCCATTCGGCGGCGCAGGGGTGGCCGACCGAGGCCTACGAGCGACTTGGCGCCGGCTTTGTCGTCCGTTCGCACGAGATCAAGTACCTGGTCTCGGCGATGGAAGGGGACCAGGTTGCGGTGCACACCTGGGTGGCGGACTTCCGCCGCGTCTCTTGTTTGCGGCGTTTCAAAATGGTCCGCCGCCGCGATGAAAAGGTGCTCGCCATCGCCGCCACCGAGTGGGCTTTTGTCGATTTCAAAACGTTCGCCCTGTCGCGCGTGCCGCAGGAAATCGCCGACGCGTTTATTGTTGTGCCGGATGGGAAGTGAGCTTTTGACACGGCGCTACTACCTTATCATTGCCTGATTGCGATGAGGAGAGATTTAGTCCGATCCGCAAACGAGCCAGCCGTATGCACGAGAATCAGTCACGCGCGACAACGCCCGACGAGATCGCGGCAATCGATCCGGTCTCGATGCTCGTACCGGCCACGCTCACCGATCCGGTGGCGTGCGATGATCGGATTTCGGCGGTTGACGTCCTGCGCGGCGTGGCGCTGCTCGGAATCTTGTTGATCAACATCACTTCGTTCGGACTTCCTTGCAACGGCAAGGGGAACCTGCTCGATGCCTCACCCGGCGACGTCAACACCGTTGTCTGGTTTGTCACGACCGTGCTGTTCAAAGGAAAAATGCGGGCCTTGTTCTCGATGTTGTTCGGCGCCAGCGTCATTCTGCTCACGGAGCGCTTCGAGCGGCGCGGCGATGGGGCGAACGCCGCCGATATCTATTATCGCCGCACCCTCTGGCTGCTGGCGATCGGCCTGTTGCACGGCCTCTTCCTGTGGGAAGGAGATATTCTCAGCATGTACGGACTGGCCGGCTTGTTCTTGTATCCCTTCCGAAAGCTGCGCGGGCGCCTCTTGGTTGTCATCGGCGCGCTCGTACTCTTCCTCACTGTGCCGGCGGCGGTGTTCGACGCCCGGCGGACTGAGGAGCTGCGCGCCGCGGCGATCGAGGCAAAGGTCGAAGAGGAGTCGGGGGCCGAACTTTCGCGCGAACAGCACGATGATCTTTACGCCTGGCAGGACGCCGTCGACACGGCCCATCCCGACGCCGAGGCGGTGGAAGAAGATCTCGCCGCGCATCGCGGCGGGTACTGGGGGCTGTTCGCCTGGCGGAACGGCGACATCGAAGAATTCACGTCGACCGATCTCTTCGACGCCATCGGCATGATGCTCATCGGCATGGGGCTTTTGAAGCTTGGCGTGATCACAGCCGGCCGATCGATCCGGTTCTACGCGGCGCTGGCGATCGGCGGATTCGCCATTGGCCTGCCGCTGCAAGCCTTTACCACGTGGTGGGTTTACCACCGGAATTTCAATCCGATCGACCTCGCCTGGGTCCAGACTGCCTACGACCCAGGCCGGCTGGCGATTGCCTTGGCCTACGTGGGTCTGACGATGCTGATCGTACGGGCCGGAATTCTGCCACGGCTCACCGCCAGCCTGGCGGCCGTCGGCCGAACGGCGCTGACCAACTATTTGGCGACAACGCTGATTTGCACGACGCTCTTCAACGGCTACGGCCTCGGGCTGTTCGGCTCGTTCGAGCGCTACCAACTTTATTTCGTCGTGCTAGGCGTGTGGGCAGCGCAACTGGCGATCAGCCCCATCTGGCTCCGCTATTTTCTCTACGGCCCGGCCGAATGGGGCTGGCGCTCGTTGACGTATTGGAAGTTGCAATCGCTGCGGAGGACGTAGGCCGGTAAAGAACTTCTGTGTGAGTTGCGTCATCTTTCTCCCTCTCCCCTCGGGAGAGGGCTGGGGTGAGGGCGAAGCGCTTTGGGGTATTCCAACTAGTGCGAACGTATGAGCTGCTCTTCCCTCGTCCGGCTCGCTTCGCGATCCACCTTCTCCCGAGGGGAGAAGGACGCTATAGAGCCATGCCCTTACTCCGCCCCGATATGCGCCCCCTTTTCCGCCACCGAGCGTTTCATGAACGGCACCAGAAACACCAGCCCGATCGAGATCACGGCGCCGATCCAGAAGACGTCGAAATAGGCCAGTGACGAGGCTTGCTGATTACGCAATTCTTCCAGCGATTGCCACGCCATCTGCTGCGACAAGCTCGCGTCGCCAGTTTGGGCAAAGAAAAGCGCTTTCGCTTGTTCGAGGTACGTGACCACGTCGGGATTGAACGGATCGAGATTCTCGCCCACTCGCAGCGTGTGGAATTGATCGCGGCGCTCCTGGAAGGTCTGCGCCATCGACGTGCCGACGCTCCCTCCTTCGTTCCGCAGCAGGCTGAAGAGTCCCACCGCCGCGCCGCGCAGATGTCGCGGCGTGTACATGTAGGCCGCTACGTTGATGGGCGCGAACAGCATCCCCAGCCCCATCACCAGCACGATTCGCGGCCAGATCACCTCCCAGGGGCTGATTTCCAGGTTCGTCTGCGACGTGCAGTAACAACCAATGGCCGTGACGCACAAGCCCGCGGCGATCAACCAGCGCCCGTCGACGCCGCGCCCCAGCAGAAACCCAACGATGATCAACATGCTCACGGAGCCGAAGCCCGATGGCGACAGCACCAGCCCGGAACTAAGCGCGTCGTAGCCAAACAGCGATTGCAACAAGCCGGGCAGCGACGTGCTGGCGCCGTACAGCACGCCAAATGCGCAAAAGATAATGATGCTCGAGATCGCCAGGTTGCGCTCGTTCAAGGGGCGGAAGTTGACCACGGGATGCTCGATCCGCAGCTCGCGCACCACCAGCATCGTTAACGAAAACACGAACACCAGCGCCAGCGTCTGCACGCGCCAGGTAGGATCGCCGAACCAGTCCCACTGTTGCCCTTTGCTCAGTAGCACTTCCCAGCAAGAAAGGGCGACGGCGAGCAGGCCGAGGCCGATCGTGTCGAAATTGAGCGGACCCTTGCGAAGCTCGGCCCGTTCTTTCTTCAAGTATTCCGGATCTTCGAGCAACCAGTAGCACGCCACAAAGGCCAGGGTACCGATGGGGATGTTGATATAAAAAATCCAGCGCCAGTTGTGATTGTCGGTGAGATAGCCACCGAGCGTTGGGCCCACGATCGGACCCACCAGCGCCGCCATGCCGAAGAGCGTCATCGCGGCGCCCTGCTTCTCGGGCGGAAAACTATCGAGCAGCACCCCCTGGCTCGACGGTTGCAGCCCGCCGCCGGCCAGCCCTTGCAAAACGCGAAATAGAATGATCTGAGTCAAACTGGTCGCCATTCCACACAGGCCCGAGGCGAGCGTGAAGACGGCGATCGAGATTAGAAAATAATTGCGCCGCCCAAGACGGGCCGAGAGCCAGCCCGAGATCGGCAGAATGATGGCGTTGGCGGCCAGGTAACTGGTGATGACCCATTCGCTATCGACGACCGCGGCCGACAGCCCGCCGGCCATGTAGCGCAGGGCGACGTTGGCGATCGTCGTGTCGAGGACTTCCATGAACGTCGGCACGACGACCACGGCTGCGACCAGCCAGGGGTTCACCGCCCGGCGAGCCCTTGGAGCCGCGAGCGCCGCGACGCTCATGGACGAGCCTCGGTCTTCTCGCTGGCCGGCGGATTCGAAGTGGGCTTGGCCTCGGCGGGAGGGGCTGGCGGCTCCGCGGCTGTCTTCGTAGCAGGCTCCGCGACAGACTGTGGCGCTAGCGGCGTGTCAGTTGTTGTGGCCGGCAGGGTGAGCAAATGAGGTTGCAGCACCTTGCCGGCGTCGGGCCCGGTGGGCTCTTCTTTCACAAAGACGTACGGCACGACCGACAGCCCGACGAAGAGCGGCTCTTTGTCCGGGTCGTAATCGGTCAGCTCGATACGCGTCGGCAATCGCTGCACGACTTTGATGAAGTTGCCGGTAGCATTTTGCGGCGGCAACAGGGCCAAGGTTGAGCCGGTCCCCATGGTGAAGCCCGAAATCCTGCCGGCAAAGACGCGGTGGCGGCCGTACATGTCGACGTCGAGCTCGACGCGTTGCCCGATTCGCAGGTTGGCCAATTGTGTCTCTTTAAAATTGGCGTCGATCCAGATTTCGGTCAGCGAGCGGATGGCCATCAGCGCTTGCCCCGCCTGCACGTTATTGCCCGCATTCACATTGCGGCGCGTGATGACGCCGTCGATCTCGGCGTAGACTTCGCAGTAGCGGAGGTCCAAATCGGCCTGGGCCAGGTCGCGCTTGGCCTGTTCCAGCTTGCTTTGCGCCTGTTTGATCACCGGGGCTTCGTGCATCAGTTTTGCGTAAATGCGGTCGACGTTTCCTTGTCCCTCGGGATCGAGCTTATAGAAATCCTCGATCACCTTCTTGGGAGGCGCGTCGTACGAGCTCGGAAAAATGCCGAGCGGCGCCGCGGTTTGCATCAAGTCCGCCAACGCCTCGCGCACGCTCGAAAAACTCTGATCGAGCTCGGCCGGCACCGACGTTAGATCGCCCTTCTCCGGCGTCGGGGGCAAGCCGAGCCCGACGCGAATCTGATGCACTTGCTCGAGCGCTTGCTTGGTTTGCGCTTCGGCGACTTTGAACTGTTGCAGCCGCTGATCGTAATCTTCGCGACTGATGGCGCGCGTCGGGAGCAAGCGCTCGGCGCGATCGAAGTCGGCCTGCGCACGAT
>DASXPZ010000378.1:0-4838 GCA_036493275.1 Pirellulales bacterium | reverse complement strand
TGACCGCGATGCGGGATGAGGCTGACGCCGCGTTCGTCACCGGTTGCGATACGCCGCTATTGGCTCCGGCGTTCGTGGCTCGCGCGGTCGAGCTATTGGGCGACCACGAGATCGCTGTCCCGCGGATCGACGGCTTCTATCATCCGTTGGCAGCGGTTTATCGGCCGACCGTGATCCCAGAGATCGAAGCCCTGATCGCCGCCGGGCGAATGCGGCCGGTCTTTCTCTACGATCGCGCGCCGACGCGCGAACTATCGGCCGAAGAACTTCGCGCCGTCGACCCGCCACTAGACGCGCTCCGAAATCTGAATCGGCCGGAAGATTATCTTGCGGCGCTGGCCGCGGCCGGCTTCTCGCCGGATCCAGAAATCTTGCTTGCTCTTGGGCAACAACACGCTCAAGGGGAGTGAACTCCGCGCAGCCCACCTGACGAAACGCAATGACTTCGAGACGCGCCTCTGGCTACGGATTCTTGGGCGTGATCCGGCGGGTGATCTCGGACGCGTCGGAAAAATACGTGTGGCAGTAGGGACAAAGCGCGTAGCAGATCCGGACGTCGTGTTTGCACTTAGGGCACGTCTTCGTGTCGCGCGCGGAAATCGCCGCTTGAATCAGGCTGGAGCCGCTGGCGCTGGAGCCGGCGTCTTGCAGCTTGGGCTCTTGATGCACGGGCGTGTCGTTGACGTCGGGCGGACCAAGCAAATCGCAAATCGCTTGTTCGCTAATTGCTTCGACCGGCCGAGGGACCAGCACGCGCGCCTGGCAGTGTGGACAGAGCCCCGATTGGCCCGCGTACTTGTCCTTCACTTTCAAAACATGCCCATTAGGGCAATGCACTTCGATCGACATCCCACGACCCTCCGGCTGCCGAAGACAACCCAACACGTCGTATCTTGAAGATGCTCTAGCTCGCCGCGCGCAAGCGCCTGCACTTAAGCAGCGCGAAATGCGCAGTGGCGCACTATGTCGACCGGAATTGCGGCCCGGTTTTGGATGATGCGGCAGAAAGGAAAAGCAGAAAGGATTTCGACCCGCGGGCCACGCCGGTCTGAAGCGCGCGATGTGTAAAATCGCGTCGCGCGCCCCCCATCAGCATTCATCGTAATGATGGGATTACAAAAAATCCAGAAATCTGCGCGCGATCGTAAACTGAGACGAACCGCGCAGGAGCCACCTGGGGGGAAGCAGTAGACCGCGTCGGTTCTTGATTGCGCTGCAATTCAGCTTTGCTCTCCTCGATATTCTTCGGCGATGTCGATCGTCGCTCCAGCGTTAAGAGGTCGGGCGATGAGGCATTCGCCCCCCCACTTGGATCCAAGTTTTTGCAAGTGCGCAGCGGTTTCTTCGGCGGCTTTTTGGCTTGGCAGGGGGGCGAAGAGCGTCGGCCCCCAGGAAGATTGCGCGACGCCGGTCACTCCCAATTCGGCCAGCAATTGCGCCGCCGCGGCGACTTCGGCCGTTGCGTAGACGCCGGCTTGCAACGAAGCAAAGCAAGAGCCGGCCTGCTGACCGAAACGATAGAGCGATTGACTGAAGCGATCGAAGCGGCGCTCAATTGCCGCCGGCAACAATTCCATCAGCGCCTCGCGGCACATCTCCGCGGTCACGTTGGCCGGCGCTGGAGGAAGTTGCGCAAACGCGAGCCGTTCGGCGTCGCCCGAGAGTCCTTCGCTCGCCTGCGGCCGCACGAGCAAAAATCGCCACTTTGGCGAAATGTCGACTCGCGCCACCAGCGGCGAGATTTCATCGTCGGTCAGTTTGCCAGCCTCGATAATCAATCCTCCATGCAGAAAGCCATACAAGCCGACAGCCGAGCGTTGACCTCGCCCCACGGCCCGCGCTAACTGTTCAGGCTCGAGCGGCTCTCCCCCTTCGAGCGCGCGGATGCCCGCGGCGACCGCCAGCGCCAATTGCGTGCCGCTTCCCAAGCCGGCGTGACGCGGCGGAGCGGACAAAACGTCAATTCGACAGCGCGGCTCCGCGGGACTGATCTCGGCGAGGGCCAGCGCCTGGGCGGCTCGCAGCGCGGCTTCCGCCATCGGGCCGGTCGAGCTCAAGCGATCGGATTCGGTGATTTGCAAGCGAACGCCGGGCTCATCGATCATCACCCCCACGCCCCCAAACTGCCGCACGCCTGGATTCCCCAGCGAAAACATGCCGAAGTGAAGCCGACTCCCAGTCGTCACAGATACCATGCGGCGAGCCATCGCGAGCTTTCAATTCGGGTGCTGGGATGAGTCCGATGATGAAGTCTCGGCGCCAGGCGCGCTGCTGTTGACTGCGTTTGTTCCTGCCTGCGAGAGAGGGTTCGCCTTGGCGAAGGCGTCACGAACGTAGGCTTCGAGAAAATCGAAAGCGCGCCGCTCTTGCGGGCCGCCTGTCTTTTCGACGAGCACGTTCCACCGCGCAAAGTCCGCCATGATTTCATCTCGCGGCAAAAAATGGACGCGCGTCGCCAGAATCGCGGCTTCGACCACTGCGTGCTTCGCTCGATTGAAACCGAAAAAGTCTCGCGCGCGACCACTATCGACCACTTCGGCCACCAGGCGAGCCCGCTCGTCGCTCTCGTCGAGTTCGCGCACCTCGAAGGCATAAAAGCGGCAGGCGTCGGCCAGAATCCAACCATCGACTCGCACCGAACGGACCATCCGCGGCGGCGTCTCCAAGCGGCCGACCGCCGCGCGGGCCAACAGCTCCACGTCATCCGAAACGTGAAACACGCCTTGACGAGCTCGTCGCAGATTTTGAAACGTGGTCGACGTCTGGAAGGGCCGCAATTCGAGCCGCGTGAGCGCGTCGTCGACGATCGGCCCCATCGGCGAGATATTCACCGTGCCATCGGCGTTGATCGTCGTCACAATGCCTTCAAGAATCATTCGCTCAGCATACCAAGGAAGGCTGCGAGGCTACAGGCTGTGAGGCTTTGAACTAAGGAAGAATGCGCTTCGTCGGAGTAGGTCACACAGCAGTAGGTCACACAGCCCTCTGCGTGACAACCGCGCCGCCCAGGTGGCTTCTATGTCACGCACAAATGCGTGACCTACAAGACTTCCGTTCCTAAAGCCTCAGGTCTCACGCCTCAAGCCTTCTTCTGCCCATGGCTTTTTTCTTCAATGGTCAAAAAGCCCCAATCGAGCGACTGGTCCTGCCGGTAATCTTTGCCGAGCGTGAGCGCTGTATGGGCTTTGGCCAGTTCGTAGCCCAGATAAAACGCGTGGGCCGCCTCGAGCGGTCGTGACGTGGTGGCCTGCAATCGCGCAAGCAACTCGAACGGATCGGTCCCGCGCAAATACAAGTTCGCGCTGATCACGTGCAACTCGCCGCGCTCGGCAAAGATGCGGTAGTTTGGGTCCTTGATGTCGCGGGCCAGTTGTTCCAGCGTCTCCGCGCCATGTTCATGCACGCGCGGATCGCGCAGCAGCACCAGCCGCGGCTCCGCGTGTTTCGGGAGCGTCCGCGCCGTGACGGCATGATAGACCAGCCGTCGCGCCAGATCGCATTCCTTCACGCTCGACCGCGCCCAATTGATCACTTGCGTGGTCAGCACGCTGCGGATGCCCACCTCCTGGCAAAACCCGAGCAGCAGGACGTTGATCGCCGCCGAATCGGCGTCGGTCAGTTCGGTCAAATTGCCGATCCCCATCATCATTTCGGCGTCTGGAAACAGCCGGCGCGTTTCCAGGTACCGCCCCAGACTGGCGGCGAAGCCGAAACCGATCGGCGAAAGGACCGGATCGATCCGGGCGCGCACGTCGGCCTCGCGCAGCCGCGCATAATTCTCCGCGATCCCCGTCAGCGTGTCGGCCACGTCGGGCACGATCACCACTTCGGCCCGCCAGTGAATCGCGCGGTCGATATTCGTCGAATTGACCGAGAGGACCAACTCGGCGCCAGCGTCGATGGCCGGTTCGATTTCGTCGGCGTTCATGCTGTCGATCGAGACGCGCAGACCGGCGTCGCGCAAGGCCCGCACGGCATCGCCGACGCCGCGCCACGTCTCGCCCGGATTGCAGCCGAGATCGATCCAATCGGCGCCATCGGCTGCCAGTGCACGGGCGGCACTCAACAACTCGTCGCGCGCTAGCCGCGGCGCGTGATTGATCTCGGCGATGATCTCGATATCGTGCCGCCCGTAGTTATCTCGCGATCTGGCCCGTCCGGTGAACCACTCCGGCAGGTCTCTCAGGTCTTTCGGCCCGCGCACCACAGGCAATCCGGCCGCCTTTTCGACCGGCGCCAGGTCCCCCTGGCAAAAGCCGGGCAGCATCACGCGCGTCGCGCCCGCCGGCGGGGCAAGAAACCGGGCGACCCAATCGGGCGTCATCAGCGCCGCCACCGAGATGCCCAGCACGCCCACCGAGTAATCGAAATTGGCGGCGGCCGAAGTCTCAACCAGCACATGGCGCAAGCTCGGCTCAGCCAACTTACCAGTCACAAAATAAATATGCTCCCGACCCATTTTTGTGCGGCGCTTTTTTGTGCAACGCTACCGCGTCGGCTGTGATAGTCGTCACCAGCGCGGCGGAAAATCCTCGTAGGTCACGCATTCCATGCGTGACAAGAAGCGATGAACAACTTGCTTCAACAAGCGAAAGTGATTGCCGTCCACGTAATCATAGCCCGCCGTCGACCGCGACAATCTGCCCGGTAATAAAGCCGGCGGCGGGCGAAACCAGAAAGGCGGCGGTCTTGGCCACGTCTTCGGGCGTTCCCCAGCGCCGTAGCAGCGACTCGCTTTGCGCCCGCTGTTGCCAGTATTCAGAGGCTTGCTCGCCCCAGGCAGTTTTGATCCAGCCAGGCGCCAGGCAGTTCACGCGCACCGTGGGAGCGAGCGACTT
>DASXPZ010000377.1:0-2944 GCA_036493275.1 Pirellulales bacterium | reverse complement strand
CAGCGAGGCGTCGAGCGTGATGTTCGCCTTGAACAGTTTCGAAACGGGGCAGCCGGCCTTCGCCTTGGCGGCCAAATCGGCGAAGGTCGCCTGGTCCGTTCCGGGGATCTTGGCCTTCAGCGTGAGGTGGATCGTGGTGATCGCGAAGCCATCATCCAGCTTTTCGAGCGTCACGGCGGCGGTAGTGTTCATCTGTTCGGCGGTCAGGTTCGCGTCGGCCAGAAGCTTCGAGAGGGCCATCGTGAAACAACCGGCGTGCGCGGCGCCGATCAGCTCTTCCGGGTTGCTTCCTTTTTGCCCTTCGAAGCGACTGGCAAAGCCGTAGGGATAATCTTTCAGCGCTCCGCTTTCGGTCGAGAGCGCTCCCCGGCCATCCTTGAATCCACCGTTCCAGACGACCGAACCTTTGCGAATGATCTTCATCGCTGATTCTCCTTATCCTGATCTCAGAGAAGATATGCCTTGCCCGCTGCATTCTATGCATTTGGCGTCCGCGGGCCAGCGTTTGAAATACAGTCCTCGTTCAAACGGCGCCATCTTCCTCCCAAACACTGCGGTAGGCGCCGTGCAATTCGAAATGAGCGATCAGTCGCGCGTAAAATGGGTGATGCGAGAGGGTGGCGCTGTCGCCGATCATCAGCAACTTGCGGCGGGCCCGCGTCATGGCGACGTTCGTCCGCCGCAAATCGGAGAGGAAGCCGATTTCTCCTTCGTCGTTCGAGCGGACGAGCGAAATCACGATCGCTTCCTTCTCGCGTCCCTGAAAGCCGTCGACCGTATCGATTTCCAACTCGCCGTCGGGCAGTTTTTCGCGCAGTAGCCTGGCCTGCGCCGCGTACGGCGTGATCACGCCGATCTGACTGGCCTGCACTCCAGCCGCCAGCAGCGCGTTGAGCTTTGACACGACGAGCTCCGCCTCACGACGGTTGAGCCGGCTTTGTCCGTCGGGCTCGAGCGATTCGTCAAACCCGGCGCCGGCCGTGTCGACGAATTCGAGCGGCGAATCGGTGGACGCCGCGCTGGCGACTCCTAGCAGACCAGAGAGCAGATGCGACTCCACCGATGGATGAGCGGCCAGTTCCGCGTCGTAAAATTCTTGCGACGAGAATCCCATGATCGCCGCGTGCATTCGATATTGCACGTCCAATCGCCGCAGCAGTACTCCTCCGTCCATTTCGGCCAATCGCTCGAAGAGACTTCTGTCATAGCCTTGACGAGCGGCCTCGATGCTGAGGACCGTCGGTGGCAATTGCAAGTGGTCGCCGGCCAGCACCACACGGTCGGCTCGCGCGATCGCGATCCAGCATCCGGGCTCGGTGCTCTGGCAGGCTTCGTCGATCACGGCCAGATCGAATCGCCGGCCACCGAGCAAATCGTCGTCCAGACCGGTCGTGGTCGCGCATAAGATGTCCGCGGTGTCGAGAATGTGATCGATCGCCTGGGCTTCCAGCCGTCGCGCGTCAGCCAGTAGCGCCTTTGCCTCGGCCCGCTGATCTCGCCGAGCGCCGGGCTCGGGCTTAGCGCGGGTGTAGCGCGAGGCGCGGCGAAACAAGGCCAGCGCGTCCTTCACCAGTTTTCGCGCCAGTCGCACGTCGGCGTGGCGTTCGACGAGCATGTCGAGCGTTTGATCGCGCAGTTCCGGCATAACGCGCGCCGGGTGCCCCAGCCGCACGGCCCGCTCGCCATGCCGCAGCAATCGTTCGAAGAGATTGTCGACCGCCATGTGACTTGGCCCGCAAGCCAGCACCTTTTGACCGCGGCGGACGGCGCGGCGGATCAACTCGACGATCGTGGTCGTCTTGCCTGTTCCCGGCGGACCGTGGACCAGCGCCACATCACGGGCCGACAGGGCGAACTCGACGGTGGCGAGTTGCTCTGTGTTAAGGCCGGTATCGAGCGGCTCCTCGGCGGCGCCTTTCTCAGCCGACATTTCAGCGGCGGGCCTTTCTCCACTCGGCCGATCGAATTCCGCCTTTCGATCGCCTAGCAGGACATCTCGCAGTTGGGCCAGCCGGTCGCCGCGGGCGCGGATCGCGCGTTCGAGCGCCACGCGCTGCCGCTGGCTGCTGATTTCGTCGCTCGACAGATCGAGCCGCCACGTTTCGACGTCGTCGGCGTCGTCAGGCAGTTGCGCAAAGGCGACCGAGATTCCCTCTACGCGACGATCGTAAACCACGCCGCGCGCCGCGATCTTGGCGTCGTCGTTTGACGTCAGCACCACGGGACTGCCAACACTCAACCGCGTCCAAGGAAGTGGCCGCCGGCTGCGCTTGGCCAATCGAACGAGATAACGTCCGCCGAGGCCGGCCTCTTCGTCGACGATCACCAGGTCGACCAGCGAATGGCCAGCCCGTTCGGCGTCGCCGGGCGACAGCCGGCGCGCTCGTTCGACGGCGCGCTCCGCCTCGGCCTGACGTTCGATTTCGATCAATCGGATCAGCCGCGGCAGATGAGCTTCGTTGCTCCGCGAGCGGCCGGAGGTTGGTGAGGCGTCTTCGACCCAAGCGGCAATACGTCGGCCGTGCAATGTGGCGCCATCGAGCGCTTTGGCTAGTCGTCCTTCCCAGCCCGATGGGACTTCGACGGTCGCCCTGCCGGCCGAGATCTCGATCCTACCAATGCGTTTTCCGGCGAGCCCACCCACTTCATCAAACAAGCGCAACAAATCGGCCTTACGAACCTTCGGCGAGAGCTGTTCGAGTTGAACGATGGGCATGGATGCGCCTAGGCTCGCGGGGGCGAAACGGCGCCCGCGGAGATCTGCGCTGGCCTGTCAAATAATCCTACCAGCAGTCGATATTCTCGTGCGGTGCTTGTGGTGAAGAAGCAATACCTGGCGTCGTCTGTAAAGCTCACGCGAATGAATGGAAACGCGTCGCCATCGTAATGCATAGTGATGCTTTGAACGTCCATAAACGAGTACTCTCGTCGTAGCGATGCGAAT
>DASXPZ010000376.1:0-10448 GCA_036493275.1 Pirellulales bacterium | reverse complement strand
AACTGGCTGATCTTGGGATACATGAACCAAAATTCCCGTCGACATGATGGAAAGGCGAACGGCCGTCCATCATACCTCAATCGTCCAGCTCTGCCGCCAAATGTTCGAGTTGTTTTTCGGCGGCCACGTCGTGCTGCTTATCAAAGCGGTGCTCGTAGACTTTGCGGCCGAATTTGAAGAACAGGGCCGGCGTGACGAGTTGATCCAATAGCGTCGAACTGATCAGGCCTCCCATTACCACCACGGCCAGCGGATGCAGGATCTCCTTGCCCGTTTCGTCGGCGCCCATCGCCAGCGGCACCAGTCCGATCGTTGCCGTGAGCGCGGTCATCAGCACCGGGGCCAGCCGTTCCAGGCTGCCGCGGATGATCATGTGCTCGTCGAACTTTTCGCCTTCGTGCTTCATCAAATGGATGTAGTGCGAAATCATCATGATGCCGTTGCGATTGACGATCCCAATCAGCGTGATGAATCCGACCCAATGGGCGACCGAAAGGCTGCTGGCCGAGATCCATACCGCCGGCCATTGCCAAAAAGGCGCCGCGGCCAGGGCTTCGTGCGTGGGCCAGCTCGTCAGCAGTAGCGCCAGCACCGATCCGATGGCCGCCAGCGGAATATTCACCATCACTTGCAGCGCCGCCCGCCAAGATCCCAAGCATTTGAGCAACAACAGAAAGACGCCGGCGACCGAAAGGCAGCCCATCAACAGCAGCCGCAAATTCGCTTCTTGCTGGGCGGCGAACTGACCGCCGAATTCGACGAAGTAACCGTTCGGCAGGTTCGGGGTCACTTGCCGATCGACGGCCGCCTGGATTTCTTTCACGACGCTCGTCAGATCGCGATCGGCGACGTTAGCCTGCACCACGATCCGGCGGACGACGCTTTCGCGATTGATCGTGTTCGGCCCACTGGTCGAAACAACGTCGGCCACGGTGCCCAGCGCCACGCGGGCTCCCGAAGGCGTGGTGAGCAGCGTCGAACGAATGACGTCGATGTCGTTGCGAGACTTTTCGTCAAACCACAGTACCAGATCGAACGTCCGCTGCCCTTCGAGCACTTGCGATAGCACGCGGCCGTGCAGCGCCGTTTCGAGCGCTTCGATAATTTCGGCCCGCGAAAGCTGGTAGCGAATGGCGTTCTCGCCTTTGACAGTGATCCGGATCTGCGGAATCTCGACCTGCGGCTCGACTTGCAGGTCGACCACGCCGGGAACCTCTCCCATCAACTCCGCTATTCGGCCGGCCTGTTTTCGCAGCACGTCGAGATCCGGCCCATAGAGTTTCACCGCGATCTGCGCGCGGATGCCGGACATGATGTGGTCTAACCGGTGCGAGATCGGCTGGCCGATGTTGTAGATCACGCCAGGGACTTCGCTGAGGCGGGCGCGCATGTCGGCTAGCACCTCAGCCCGCGGCCGGCCTTGCTCGTCGACTCCAAACACGTGCAAGCCTGGAATCGCGCGGAGCACGGCCGCGAAGACGCCCGGCTTGGGGGGACGATGCTCGACCAGGCCGACGTCGATCTCGGAGTAGTTGACGTTCTCAGCGTGTTCATCGAGCTCGGCGCGCCCCGTGCGGCGCGAGGTGTGCGTCACCTCGGGAAGCTCGCGCAGCATATCTTCGGTCAGGCGGCCGATACGGTTCGATTCTTCGAGGCTGGTGGCCGGGGGCGCCGAGGCGCCGATCGTCAAAGATCCTTCATTGAACGGAGGCATGAATTCGCCCCCCATCAGCGCCACCGCCGCGATCGAGAGCGCGGCCAGCACGGCCGCGATCGAAAGCACAATCCAGGCGTGACGCAGCGTGACGCGCAGCATTCGCTCGACTATTTTCTTGAGCCCACGCAGCAGCAGCGGATCGTGCGCGTGTTCCAGAAACTTTGCCCCTGGCAGCACGTATGAAGCGAGCACCGGAGTCACTGTGAGCGAAACGGCCAACGACGCCAACAGCGTGACGAGGTACGAAAGCCCCAGCGGGGCGAACATCCGCCCTTCGAGCCCGCCGAGCCCGAAAAGCGGCAACACCACCAGCACGACGATCAGCGTGGCATAGACCACGCTATTGCGGATTTCGCTCGACGCCAGAAAGATCACCCGTAGCGGCCCGGCGGGATTGGCCAACTGGCGATTTTCCTTCAAACGCCGATAGATATTCTCGACGTCCACGATCGAATCGTCGACCAGCTCGCCGATCGCCACGGCCAGCCCGCCCAGGGTCATCGTATTGATCGAGATGCCCAAAAAGTGGAAGACCATCGCCGTCGCCACGATCGAGAGCGGAATGGCCGAGAGCGTGATCACGCTGGTCCGAAAGTTCCACAAAAACAAAAACAGGACCACCACGACCCACACGGCGCCATCGCGGATCGCCTCGGCCACGTTGTGGATCGCCACGCGGATGAAATTGGCCTGTTTGAAAATGTTTCGTTCGATCTTCACGTCGGCCGGCAGCATCCGCTGGATTTCGTCGAGCGTGGCGTCGATCTGCTTGTCGAGCGTCAGCGTGTCCGCGCCGGGTTGTTTTTGAATCGTCAGGATCACGGCCCGCTTGCTATTCACGCTGCCGTCGCCGCGGGCCATCGGTCCGCCGAAGCGGACATCGGCTACTTGTCGCACCGTCACGGCGACGGGTTCGCCCGGATGGACGACCGTGTCCTCCAAGTCCTTCAAAGACACGGCCCGCCCCACGATGCGGATCACCGATTCCTCGCTGGGCGTCTGCACGAATCCGCCACCGCCGGCCGCGTTGGCTCGTTCGACGGCGCGGGTCAATTCTTCAATCGTGACGTCGTATTGCGCCAACCGCTCAGGCGAAGTCAGGATTTGAAATTGCCGCAGCGTCCCTCCCATCACCACCACTTGCGAGACGCCATTTTGCGACAGGAGCCGCGGCCGGACGACCCAGTCGGCCAGCGTGCGCAACGTCATGTCGTCGGTCTCGCCGCTGCTTTGCAGACCGACCAGCATGATCTCGCCCATAATCGAGCTGATCGGCGCGACCATCGGATTGGCCTTCACAGCTTCGAGTCGCGCGCGGGCGAGCTGCAACTTTTCGCCGACGATCTGCCGGTCGACGTAGATGTTCGAGCCCCATTTGAACTCGACCCACACGATCGAGATTCCCACGCCCGACGCCGAACGGACGCGCAATACATCGGTGGCGCCGTTGAGGACCGACTCGATCGGAAACGTGACTTGCGTTTCGACTTCTTCCGGCGCGAGCCCCGGCGCCTCGGTAATCACGGTCACTGTGGGACGATTGAGATCGGGGAAGACGTCGATCGGCAAATTGGCCGCCACATAGCCGCCGTAGATCAGCAGCGCAGCCGTCGCGGCCAAAACCAGCGAGCGGTTCTTCAGCGAAATAACGATGATCCGGTTCAGCATTTGGGGAGGCTGTAGGCTTTAGTCTGTAGGCTTGAGGGAAATGCTCTGTTGTGCGGGACGCCTATTCCTTGGTCGCCGGTGTGCTAGCGGGTGGCCCGGCGGTTTGCGCGGGCGTAGGCGCGGTGTGGATCTTCATACGTGCCAGCATGCCGTCTTTGAGTCGGCCGCTCGCGTTATCCAACTGGGCCCACACGGTCGTCGTCCGGCCGAAACTGGATAACACCGGCGCCGTGCGCAGGATCTTCGCGGTGACGGCAAAATTCGGATCGGCCACGATCTGCACTTCCGCGGGCTGGCCCACGGCGATCGTCGCCGAGTCTTGTTCATGCACATAGCCGCGCACCAGGATTTGCGACAGATTCTGAATCTCGAACAGCTCACTCTGCGGATTGACGACTTGCCCGATCGAGAGTTTGAAATCGGTGATCCGGCCATCCATCGGCGCGCGAACCTGAAAGACCGTCGGCACGCCATCGGTCGCGGTCGATCCGCCGACGTCGATCGCTTCGATCTTTCGAATGTCTTCCTCGGAAAGACCCAGCAGCGAGAGGCGGTTCTTCAGGCTGTCGACCGTGGTTTGCAGATTCTCGGCGTCGGTCTCGAACTGCCACAGGTCCTTCTCCGCGCCGGCGCCCTCGGCCACCAGGCGGCGGAGACGCTCAAGCCCCGTGCGGGCCAGCCGTTCGCGCACGCGAGCTTGCAATAGATCGAGCTCCAGTTTGCGCAGCTCGACGCTCTCGACCTCGGCCAGCACCTGCCCGGCGCGAACCGTCTCGCCATGCTCTACTCGAATCGCGGAGACGCGGCCGGTGACCGTCGAATAGGCGACGGCTTTGCCGGTGGTCGGTAGCTCGATCACCGCGGGAACGACAAGCTCCTTGGCTCTCTCGGACGCGCTGGCGACAGTCGCCGGCTTGGCGAGCTTCGAAATTGGAATCGCCGGCAGCAGGCTGGCCAACTCGCGTTTGCCGAGCTTCACGATCGGATCGCCCGGAAACAGGCCGTCGGTCACTTCGACCATCTTGCCGCTGCGCAGGCCGAGCGTGACCTGTTGGCAGATGTATTCCCCGGCTCGTTCTTGAACCAACACGTAGGATTGATCGCCCCGTTCGATGATCGCGTCGATGGGACAGGCGACGGCGTCGCGGACGACTCTCGCGCGGACCTTCAATCGGCCGAACATGCCGGCCCGCAACTTTCCGTCTGGGTTATCGACCGCCACGTGGACGTGCTGGGCGTGCAATTCAGGATCGAGCTTGACGCCAAGATGATCGATTCGCCCCTCGAAGGTTTCGCCCGGCAAGGCGTCGAACGTGATCGAGACCCGATCGCCTTCGGCCACGGCTAGGCAGTCCGATTCCAGAATCTGGCCATGCACCCAGAGGGTTGAGAGGTCGACGATCTCGTAGATTTGTTGCCACGGCTGCACCACCTGCCCGACGCGAACTTCGGCCGCCGAAACCACGCCGCGGATGGGACTGATCACCGGCACGGTGCGGACCGGCTTGCCGGTGGTCAGCACGTTGTCGAGCGTCTTGGAATTCAATCCGAGCGCCAGAAGTTTTCGCCAGGCGATGCCGCGCTCGGCGGTCCAGTGGTCGCGATCGGCCTGCGATTCGAGCAAGCGGCGCTCGGCGATATTGCCGTTGCGGAACAGCGCCTCGCGCTGCGTGACCATGCGACCCGCGAGCTCCAGCGCGCTGGCCGCTTTCAACAGGTCGAGTTGGGCCGTCTCGACTTCGGTACTTTCGATCCGCGCGAGCTCCTGACCAGCCTCGACTTGCTCTCCCGCCTGGACAAGCACCCGTTCTACCCGGCCGCCCGATAACGTGGTGGCGAAGGCATGCTGCCTCCAGGGAACTTCGACCGAGCCATTCGCGCGGACATCCTGTTCGAGATCTTGCAGATGGATCACGGTGGTGGTGAGGCCGAGAGACTTTTCCGCCTGCGGCGAAATCAAGACACGGTTGCCGCGAACCGTGACGCCAGTCGAAGGGAGATTATCGTGTCCTTCGTGGGCCGAGGCGCTGCGCGGCAGCGAGCTGGCCAGCGCTAGGGCGATGACGAAGAAGATCAATGAGCTTTTCATGGCTTAGCGTCCTCGGAAGGTGAATCGCTTGCGGCTGCCGGCGACGGGCTTTTTGGGTCGAATTCGTCGGCCACGTTTTGCAAGCGCTTCAGACAGTCTTCGATAGTTCCCTTGGCGGCGGCGTAATCGGGGCGTTGGTTGGCGTCGATTTTGGCGTGCAGTTGGTCGAGCTCCGCTCGCAGGGCGCGGCGGGCGACGTTCACCTCTTCCCACTGGCCGCGCGGCACGCCGCTCTGTTTGGCAATGAGCATGAGATGGCCGATGGTGGCGTCGATTTCGTCCAGCGGCTCGTGGGCCGCTTCCAGGTTGGAAGTCTCAATCGCCTTGGCGATCCGCTCGACGCCGGCCCGGACTTGTACAATCGCCTGCCGATAATCACGCGGGACCTCGGGCTCCGCGTGGGCGCCATCTTCGTCGCCGGCGTGGTCGGCGCCGTGGTCATGCCCCGATTCATGGTCGTGTTCGCCGGGCGCGGTTTCCGTAGACGGTCGACAGCCCGGCGCAGCCGTCAGCGCCAGTGCGACGGCGCCGCCGATTGCGAACCAGAAAAACATCTGCCGGGCAAACATCGATTGATCTCTGCGCGCCTGCCGAAGAACGAAGTCCGTTCAGAGACAGCAAAAACGAGGAACGAAAAATTCCGCTACGAGCGTGGGCCGAAAACGACCCGCACGTAACGCGGCGAAGAGAGAATCGCCGCGTAGAAGAGCTCAGATCCGCAGGACCCCGGTGCGCTCATGGCGCGCGGAATCACACAGAGGAGCGGAATCGAGCGCGATCGCGGTCGAAGAGCAATCACAGGAATCGACGATCGGCAGCGCGAGCAATTGCACAAAGTCAGGCGTGTGCCCCCAATCGACCGCCGGGGCTCGCAGCGAGACGTCGAAGTCGTCGCCGACCAGTCGCGTGACGAGCAGTTCCGAGCCGCGCGACGAATCGTCATCCGATTCATCGTCCGCCGGCACGGTAAATTCGAAGCCCAACAGATAGACGTGCATGTGGGCTTGGGCCGCGACCAATCGCAACTCGTCAGAAGCCGCCGGCGTAGCGTCAGCCGAAGCGGCCAGGCGGTGGGCGCGATGAACGTGCGCCAGGTTCCCATCCGGATGCGCATGGCTCAACCCTGCCGAGCAGGTCGACGCGACCAACAAGGCCACGGCGACCATCCGCGTGCAGAAGTTGAACGAAACGAAACGCATCGGCGAGGGTTTCCGGCAGGGAGAACGGACAGAGCCGCTTCTCAAGTATACAATGTGGCCGGCCTGGGACCAACTTTGAGAGCTTTTGGGTAGTGGTAGACTTTGAATCCGAGATTTTTTCCCGCTGAATCCCGGCGGAATGTAGAATCGGGGCATGATCACTCAAGACTCAGACCCGGTTGCGTGGACGCTGCTTATTGATGAGCTTCGCGATGCGTCCGAGCACCTTTCGGCTCTAATTACCCAGATGGTCAAGGGACGCCCTATTGTGATTGAGGAGGACTTCGGGGTCCAGATTGGTCACATCTTTGCTCATTTGAACCGCGCGTGGAATGGGCGAAATGATCCCCAGGGCATGAAGAATCCGACCGATGAGCAGCGGTCAGTTCTGACCAGCTTTCCAATCGACCTGGAGCCATGCGGATAATCCCATGACCCGCGACCACCAGCACAACCCGGACACGAACGGGAACAGCGCGCAGATCGTGGCCGGCTCAATGGCACGCGCCGCCAGGGAAAATCCCGCCGACCTAGATTTCTTGGATTAGGCCCGAACGGAATCGAACCTCGGAGCCACCGCAAGGGCGCCCTACGCTAGCCTAAAGCGCAGCCTTGCACATCGAGTCAGAAGCGAATTCGTCGTAACCTCTGAAAAAGGGGACGATCCTTTCCGCTTGTCGCGACAGCTTCGCGCTAATAGGCCCGCGTCGGCGTATCGACCCAGCCGACGACGGGCGTTTCGGGGCCCATTACGAAGATCTCGACGCGCCGATTCAGATGCCGCTCGGCCGCGCTCGTGTTCGGCGCGATCGGTTGGTGACTGCCGTAGCCGGCGACGGCGATCTGGCGATCCGACACGCCCACCTTCTGCAAGTATTTCGCCACTTCCAGCGCGCGGGCCGTGCTCAGGCGCCAGTTGTCCGGGTAGTTCTCGCGGACCGGCTTGCGGGCGATCGCTCGATCGTCGGCGTGACCCACGACCATGATCCGCAACTCGCTCGCCTCGGGCGACATCAGCAGTTGCGCCAATTGGTCCAGCACCTTGCGGGCGTCGGGACGTAATTCGGTCTGGCCGCTCTCGAACAGGACGTCGGTGTCGAATTTGCTGGCGCCGGTTTCGGGATCGAAGACCAGCCAGTCGAATTTGCGCGATAGATCGGCCAGGCGCGGATCGGCCGCGGGCGCGCCGCCGCGCGAATTGCCGCCCTGCGTTTCCTTAAACTGCTTTCGCTCGCGCTGGAAGTTGGCCAACTGCTTGCGGTCGACGCCGATCCGCTGATCCAGATCGGCCAATTCCTCTTCGGCCTGGATCAATTGATTCTCGACCGTGCGGTTATGGGCTTTGAGATTCTCGATCTCGGCCAACTGCGCCTTGCTCTGCTCGTTCAGAATCCGATTCTGCGAGTCAGCGGCGGTTAACTGCCCTTTCGAGACCCACTGGCAGCCCGGCTGCGATAACGCGGCGCAGACGAGTCCGCAGAGTGCCAGTAGTTGCATGCAGCGTTGCATGATTCGACTCCTTTCGAATCTGCCAAGATCGCTTGGCTCACGTCTGCCCAGAGGCGCTTTCGCCGCGCTGGACAGCTCTCCCGCGCGGCGACTGGCTTCAAGACAGTCGCGCGGCGCGGAAAACGAATTGTATTGAGAAGTGAACGATCCGTTCGGTGGCGCCAGCGCCAGGCTAGCTGCCGAACAATCCCATGATCAGATCCATGATCGAGCTATTGACGGTGTAAGGGGCGTTCCAGCTCCACATGTTGCGCACCAGGTCGTACATCATCATGCCGCAGAGCGACATGAAGATCACGCAGAAAAACATCATCACCACCACCCACGCCGGGTAGGGTGTCTCCGCCGCAATCGGACCGCCGACCGCCATGCCTCCGGCCATCGCCGGCGAGGCTGCGCCCATGCTCGGTCCGCCCAGCGGGCCCGCGCCCGCCGAAACGTCTTCTTCCAACAAAGCCGACTGACTCGAGTCCCCCATCGATCCGAACATTCCGGAATCGGAATCCTCGAAGGCGCCCTCGGCGTCGATCGCAATAACTTGTGAACCGCTATCTTCGGATGAATCTTCTCCTTCGGCCGTCGAGGGGGTCAGCAGGAACTCGTCGCCCGTCTTGAGGTCCATGACCTCGTCGGAATCGAAATCAGCCGCCGAGCCCAGGTCCTCGCCTGAGCCGGTAAGCTCGAAGCTCGATTCGCCCACCGCGCTGCCGCCGCCGCTAAGTTCCAACGGGGCATCGAGCGAAAGACCGCTGTCCGAAGGGTCGACCAGCGAGATTCCGCTGTCCGCCGAACTGATCGTGATATCGCTTCCGGGCCCTCCCAATACGAACTCGTCGTCGGAATTCTCGTCCGCCAGCACAATGCCGGAGTCGAGGACCGGATCGGGCGCGGGGGGCGCGTCGAACCGAATGGACGAGCCCCCCGGCGTGGGCGGCTTTGGCGGCGCGGCTGCAGGCGGCGCGTCTTCCAGATCGAGGTCGAACACGGAATCGGACACCGGTTCATGCAGTTCGACATGGCTCGGAATTCCCGAATCGCTTTTCCCGGGCCGGCCGATGACCGTGCTCGACGGGCTGGCGACGTCGAAGTCGTCCGCGCGCAGTTGGATGGCGCTCTCGTCGGGCGAGAGCCCCTGGCCCGGCGCGCCGATCGTGGTTTTGGAGGTTGAGTCTTCGAAAATTCCCACGTCGAGTTTGATAGCGCTGGCGTCGGGCGAGAGCCCTTGGCCTGGCGCGCCGATCGTGGTTTTGGAGGAGGAGTCTTCATCGAAAATTCCCGCGTCGAGTTTGATGGCGCTGGCGCCGGGATCGCTGGGGGCGCCCGGAATGCCGAGCTGCGTGCCGGAGGCGCCGGTTCCTTCGTCCTCGAACAGGCTTCTTAATTGGATATCGCTTTCTTGCGGCGAGAGGGGAAGGCCGGGGTGGCCGATCACCGTCTGCGACGCGCTGGGTCCTGATTCTCCTAACTCGAATTCGCTAAGCAGCACGATGTCGTCGGTCGAGAGGCCGATGTCGATGTCGCCCGAGTCCTTCGCTGACTTTCCGACCGGCTCCTCGCCAATGCTCTGAATATCTTCGAGGCTGATGTCGTCCAGGCTGATGTCATCGAGACTTACTTCGTCGAGGCTGATCTCGCCTGAATCGTCGCTATCGCCGTGCGCCGCGTCTTGCGCCAGGCGGTCGGCGGCCCTTTGCACGTCCTCCGGTTTGAACTTCCAGCTCGCGCCGTCGCGGTAGCCGTTGAGCTTACCCTGCTGACGCAGTTCGTTGATTTCGTCTGGCGCCACGCCCAACTGCTGCGCGGCTTCGGCTAACGTCAAAAACTTGGCCATGTCGCAAAGATCTCCGGCAGTGTTGTTTTGCAGCAGCGCCGCAAAACGCACAATCCGCCGAGACCAGTCAAGGCCGGCGGATAGGTTATCGCTGTTCTACCATGGAGCGAATCTCGGCGGGCAACGGGCTGACGCCCATATACTCGTCGATCTGCAAGTCCCCATGAATGTTTCGTACGCCCTTGAGCGCGATCTCGCCCTTGGGGTCGATCTGATAGACGCACAACACGTGCGCCCGCGGATCGATAATCGTCAACATCTGACGGCCATCGGCGAGCGTCGTGGGGAGCGCGATCAGTCCGGCTGTTCCCTCAGGCATGGTTGTAGCGCGCTGAGCCGAAGCGCGGCCGCTGCCGTCGAATGACGCGACAGCAAGCCAGGCCAAGGCGGCGCTAGCCAGCGCCACGAGTGCCGTATTTCTCATCAAACCACCGT
>DASXPZ010000375.1:0-6852 GCA_036493275.1 Pirellulales bacterium | reverse complement strand
GGTCCGCAGCACGTACGGCATGCTTTGTGGAATGTTCTTGCTGCTGTAGACCGAATGGCCGAGCTCGTGCAGCATCGTCCCCATCCAGTATTCGTTGGGGACGATGTTGGCCAGCACCCGGACGTCTCCCTCGCGATTGATGTCGGTGCAAAAAGCGTGCGGGCTTTTGCCCGGCTTCTCGTACAAGTCGCTACGGGCGATCACGTCTTCGATCGGCAGGCCGATTCCTTCGTAAAACTTGCGGCAGATGGTCAAGGTGTCCGTAGTGGCGAACGGGCTATCGAGGCTGACGGCGAAAATCGCCGGGCTTTCCTGAAAAAACGGGTCGTGGTAGTGCCAGGGCCGCAATTCGTCGACCGTGATGCCGTAGTTGAGCGATAGCTTGGTGTCGATCTCGCGCTTGGCCTCGGCGAATGGCCCGCGCGTTAGCTCGTCGAGCTGATCGAACAACTTCAAGACCTGGCCCTGGTCCTGCTCGTTCAGTTGCAACTGCATCGCGTGATAATCTTTGAAGCCCAATTTGCGGGCTGCCTCGTTGCGCAGCAGCACGAGTTGCTTCAGGTTGGCTTCGACCGTGGCCCCTACGCCTTTGCTCGCTTCCCAAACGCCCTGCCGCTCGCCGCTGTCTTTCGAATCTTTGAGAATCTTGCGGACTTCGCTATCGGCCAGTTGTTTCTCGCCCACTTTGGCGCGATAGACGTTGAACGACTTTTCGATCTCGTTGGCCGTCGTCGTAATGCGGGCCAACAGGGCCGGGTCGACTTGCTTCTCAAGATACATCAAATACAAAATGTCGATCTGCCGCTTGACGATCGGCGTCGCCAGGGGTGCGTCATGAATCGCTTTGAGATCCGCAAAGCGTCGCGGATCGCTCAGCGCCGCGTCGAGCTTGTTTTGCGCGTCGACCTTGGAGGCAAAGTCGGTGTCCTTGCCCGAGGTGTTGGCGTTCCACCAGGCGGTGGCGACGCTGATCTCGAGCGGGCGGACCAGCGCTTCGTGCATCTTGATGAAGGCGGCGGCTCGCTGGTCGTTCTCCGTCTCGGCTGCGGCGGCCGTGCTCGATAGGCTGTGCATCGCAAAAGCTCCTAGGCAGAACGAGACAACGAGCGCGGCGCCGCGCGAAAGCGCGAGCGCGCAGGGTTGGCGTTTCATCACGCAATTCCTTTTCGAAGAGGCCCCTCGAACCGACCGCTGCTCTGGCGGCGCCTGAATAGGCTACGCAGAATCCTGGCACGCTTAGGGTAACGGTTTAGAAAGTGAATTCAAGCGGCCTGCGGCGGCAACGCTGGCGCCTCAAGCTAGTTTCGAAACGGGCGACGCAGCGAAACGAAAGCTCTTAAAAGAGCCGCTTTTGAGCGAAGCTACTTGCTCAGCGCCGCGCGCAACCCAGGAATTTCATCCACGCCGACGGGCACGGTGATGTTCGAGCCTTTGAACGAATCGCCGATTGGCTCGGCGCGCCCGCCCAGATACTCGGCCAGAAACGCTTCGCTGATCGCTTGCATCGAGAGGCGATTCTCTGGCCGCGCAAAGCCGTGCCCTTCGTCCGTGTAGAGGGCATAGATCACCGGGATCTTGTGCGTGCGCATCGCCTCGACGATTTGATCCGCCTCGCTCTTCTTCACCCGCGGATCGTTGGCGCCTTGCGCGATCAAGAGCGGCTTTTTGATCTTCTCCACGTAGGTCAAAGGGGAGCGCTCGTTGAGGAACTTCTTGCCTTCTTCGGTGGAAAAATCTCCTACGCGGTCCTTGAACATCTGCATTTCGGTCTGCCAGTAAGCCGGGATCGTTTGCAGCAGCGAGACAATGTGCGAAGGGCCGACGATGTCGATTCCGCAGGCGAAGACGTCGGGCGTGAAGGTCAGCCCGACGAGCGTGGCGTAGCCGCCGTAGCTGCCGCCGGTGATGGCGATTCGTTTCGGATCGGCGATTTTTTTCGTTGTGGCCCACTCGACGGCGTCGAGTAGATCGGTGTGCATCTTGCCGGCCCATTCCTTGTTGCCGGCGTTGACGAAGTTTTTGCCCAGCCCTGTGGAGCCGCGGAAGTTGACGCTCAACACGGCATAGCCGCGGTTGGCCCACAGTTGATGCTCGGCGTCGAAGCCCCATTCGTCGCGCGCCCACGGTCCGCCATGCACGTTCAATACCATTGGTAGCGGCTCGCTGGGGACGCCGTCATCTTCGGGATCGGTCCCTTTGGGGAGCGAGAGATAACAGACCAACTCCAGACCATCGCGCGCTTTCACGATCACGTCTTGCATTTTGACCAAGGGGAGACCGGCCAACTCTGGGCGATTATCAAACAGAAACTTCGTGTTCTTGGCGGCGCGATCGTAGAGGTAATAGCGCACCGGGCCGTTGTCGCTCAGATAGGCGACGATCCACAGCTTGTCGTCGAGCGTGCGGCTGGGGACTTCGATCTCGCCTCGCTGCACGGTGTGCAAATAATCGAGGTCGGGCTGAATCGACGGATCGAGAACTTGCCATTCCTTGCGAGTGTAATTGAACGCCACGGCTTCGATCGTGTTTTCGGTCGGATGGCTCATCACGCTGTCGACGTCGCTCTTGGCGTTCTCGGCCAGCGTGGTTTGCTTGCCGGTCTTCAGGTCGATGGCCGTCAGGGCGCCGGTGTCGCGCTCGCGGCTATCAATGAAGTAGAGAATCTGGCCGGTCTTGTCGAAGCCCGCGGCGCTGGTGGTGGCGGTGTCGGCCTGCGGGATCTTCAAAAAGTCGGTCCAGCCGCCTGCGCCATCGGGCTTGAGCAACTGCTTGCCACCGTCGGGGGTCGAGAGTTCGGCGAAGCGAACCGTGAGATCATCGTCGACCAGGTAGCCGCTGAAGCCTTGCTTATTTTGTTCTACCAGTTTGCGCTCGCCAGTGCGGATATTCACGCGGTAAAGGTCGTGCAGCTCTGCGACGCGATCGTTCAGTCCAATCAGCATCTCATCCGGAACGCGGTGGCTGACTCCTTGAATCTGCGCGTTGACCTTCGGCAGCGGCGTGAGGTCTTTCACGTCGCCCGTGTTGATGTCGGCGGCGAAGACGTGCCAGTCTTCATCCCCCTTGGTGTCTTGGACGTAGAGGATGTGCTGGTTGGTGTAAGCCCAAAAGTAAGCGGGGACGCCGCGTTCTTTTTCTTTGGTGACCGGTTTGGCGACGGCGATATTGTCGCGATCGGCCACCCAAACATTCATCACGCCGGCGACCGGCGCGACGTAGGCGATCTTTTTTCCGTCCGGGCTGAGGCGGGCGCTACTCTTATCGGGGTTGCCGAATAGTTTCTGCCGCGGGATCAAAGGGACGTCGGCCAGATAGGGGAGGCCGGGTCGCGCGGTTTTTTCCTCGGGCTTGGAGGCGTCCGGTTTCGCCGGCTCGCCAGCGGCCGGCTCCGGCGTGGCGGCGACTTCTTCGACCGGCGGCTCGGCGGTTTCGACGCGGGTGTTCTTCGACGAATCTTTGGAGGGCGCTTTTTTATCAGCGGCCGGATTGCAGCCGACCAGGATCAAGCATCCGGCCAGCAGGCAGAGCGAGTGTGAAATGTTCAGGGCCTGGGCGTTCATAGTGTTTCTCCGACGTCGAGTTCCGAGCGAGAGCGATGGACGAGAATTCCTGCCGAGGGCAACGCGCAGAATAGCCGATGGCTGCGTGGGAAGCCAAGACCGGCGCCAGGCGAAAAGGAGAACTGCAAAGTACTGTGGCTGGGGGCTGTGCCCCGCAAGTAGCTCGACGAAGACCGGCCTCAGAGAGGCCAGCCACAGAATTCCGGATAGCGAATCGCTATTTTGCAGTTCTCTTAATCGTGAGTGACCTTGTGTTGTGAGTGCGTTCCGCCGGTGTTACGATCGGGCGGCACTTGCCACACATCATGCGGACAAGGCGCTACGCGGATTTTATCGGATCGCCATCATGGAAACAGTGCCTGCCGCAGAGCCGCCCGCCGGTCCACCGAAGCGGGCTCGGCGGTTTGGGCAGTTCTCGCTGCTAAGTTTGTTGACGCTCATGGCGGTTCTCTGTCTCGCCGCGGCGTATCTCAATGTGGCGCGTCGCCTGGCCCAGTCGAACGCGCTGCTCGAACAGGCGCGGCTCAAATCCGTAGAGCAGCAGCATGAGATCGACAGGCTTCGCGCCCAACTGGGCGTGATTACCGTCACCGATCCGAAGAAAATCCACGTGCTGGCGCTGCGGACAGAGTAGAACTTTCACTGGAAATGGCGGCTCTATTTGCCGCCAATCAAAGGATCGCGAACATTAAAGCTCAGCATCGGCGAAGTTCCGGCCAGCGGTTTTAGCAACGAAATCGTGAGCGCAATGTCCTTTTTAACGTCGGGCGAAATGACCATCGAAGCGTTCCTGCGTCGCAATCCAGAAGGCAAGATGATGGTCACGGTGCTGGGGCCGGGAACCATCTCGATCATGAGCCATGAACTAACGGCTGAGCAAGAGGAGCAATTGTCGAACGGCAACGGCATGGAGGTCGCGGGCGTCTTGAAGACGGATATCATCGACAAACCAGGACCGCTCCGTCTGCTGCGACTTCGCTTCATGCAACCCGGCCCCCCAAACCGTGCTGGCGAGACGCACGATGAACCGGGCGAGCCAGGCTTCGGCATTCTGATTTGGTTGCAGTAGAGCGAGCGCTGCCGACGCGAAGGCCCGAAAGCGTTGCGGCGCGAGCGATTGTGAACGACCAGCTCCGTCACGAGTTGCGCTCGGTTCGACGTTAAGGAAACGGATCGTGCTTGATGCTGCAATTCGGCAGCGCTTTTCGCAGCGCGTCGACTTGCTCCTTGCTGACGCGGGTTCCGGTCAGCTCGACGTTGATCAGCTTTTTAAGGCCCGCGAGCGGCGTGAGATCGGTGACTTGGGTTTCATTCAACGCCAGGTCCTCCAAGTTTGCCAGTCCGGCCAGCGGAGACAGATCGCTGACCGGCGTGCGGTTGAGCGTGAGCGATTGTAAACTCGTGAGACTGGCCAGCGGCGCGATGTCGGCGTTAGTGCCGTCGAGTTGCAGAAAGAACAACTCATGGAGCCCGGCCAGCGGCGTGACGTCGCGGACTTGTGGCGAGTCCGACACTGCCAGATGTCGCAAGTTTTTGAGCTCGCCCAACGGCCGGAGGTCGCTGACGGACGAGTCGAATATCACCAGGTCTTGCAAATTCTTGAGCCCAGCCAGGGCGGCAAGATCGTTGACTTGCGAGTGGCTGATCCAAAGTTCATGCAAGTTGGTGAGGTCGGCGATCGGCGTCAGATCGCTAAGCTTCGTTTCATCGAGGCCAAACCTTTGCAGCTTCGTGAGCTCGGTGACCGCCGTGAGGTCATCCAGATCGCTCTTATTGCCGAACACGCCCATGACTCTTTCCCCCAAGACTTGACCGGCAAGCTGACGCCACTTACTTTGCGGTTTGTTCTGATCGTAGTCCCAGAGGTTGTAGCGACTACCGAGCCAGATTTCATCGAAGCCGTGCTTGCGAAGTTCGTCGGCCAGTTGTTGTTCATGCTGCGACTGACGCCGCTCCTTCGCGATCCACGCCAACGGGACCGCAATCACGGCGACCACGAGCAGCATGGTCCGCAAGCGAAAGCGGAACCGGCGGCGGAGGAAAGTCGAAGGTTCGATACTCATGGGCAGTCTTCAATCGTTGATGGCCGGCGATAATTGACTCACTGCTATGTTTTTCCGCCAGGCGGTTGACCGCGATGCGTTAGTCGCCGCAGCAGCCCGCCGATGGCAGCGGCGGGAAACGTCATGACCATGCCGGTGACCATTGCAAGCACCACTTCGAAGGGCCAAAGATTGTGCGCCGTCGGATCCTGGGCGCCATCGATTACGACCCTCACCACGACGATTGCGGGAAAGGCGCTCCCGACGACGAGCGCGCTCGGAACGATTCCTACGCCAACGATCCACGACAAAGCCAGGGCGGCGCCTGTGAACAACGGAAGAATCGCCCAGTAGTAGCTCCCACTCCCTTCCATATATTCCCGATAGGAGCCTCGCCACAAGATCGAGCCCCCGGCGAAGAGACAGATTGCAAACGCTCCGGCGAGCCAGATAGTCTTGTTCGATCGACTCATGGGAGCTGCGCGCTAGTGAACCGGGAAGAAGGTGGCCATGCTAATTCATCATACCACCCGCGGCGCATAAAAAAGGCCGTCGCAATTGGGCGTGAGGCGTGCGACGGCCAGCCGGAGTTTAGCGGCTTTTCTACTACTATTCTGTATCGGTCCGCCAGGCCGTCAGGATTGATTATCAATTCAGCTGCGAGGAACCGCCCCCCTGTCCTGCGAGCCCTGGCTTGTGTGTTTTGGCCTGCGAATTCCAACGCATATTCGCGCGGATCGCCGAGCAAAAAACAAAAGGCACGCCCAGGCGGCTGGCCTGAACGTGCTTTTGATCTCTAACAAGCTTGTAAGCAATCGTCTCTCAGCTTTTTAACGGCGGTAGACGTCGTGCTTCGGCACTTCGATTCTGGAGTGATCGACCGGAACTTTGTAGTCGCCGTGCACGAAATCTTTCTTGCCAAACAGCTTGTCGAATTCGTAAACCGCCCACGACTTGCCGTTGTGGTAGTACCAGTGCTTGCCATCGGTGTAGTACCAGCGCTTATCTGCTTCGTTCCACAGGCTCCAGTGACCGTCGAAGTTTTGCCAATGGTCGCCGGCCGGCCGTTCCTCCGACGCCACGACGCGCGAAGCAGACATGTTGATCAACACCACGGCGCCAGTGAGCGCCGTGAGAACCGAGGCCGCAATCAACCACCGTTTGAAATTCTGCATTATCCACTCCTTCGAAGCTACTCGAACATGCCCTCTGGTTTCCTCAGACCGGTGAACTGTTTAGCAGCTTTGTTC
>DASXPZ010000374.1:0-12477 GCA_036493275.1 Pirellulales bacterium | reverse complement strand
TCGGCAAGCTCGAAGGAAAGCTCCGGCTGGTTATGGTCGCCCAGCAGGCGGGACCTGTCGCCAGCAGGCAAGGACCGCAAATCGTGGCCGATTGCAGCTTGGAAGAGACCCCGCCGCTCGACCTGTTGCTGGCGCCGGGAGGGCTGGGCGTCGACGCGCAGTGCCAGAACGCCCCACTTCTCGACTGGCTTCGCGAGCGAGCGAAAGTGGCCGAGATCGTCATGAGCGTTTGCACCGGGTCGGCCCTGCTAGCGGCGGCCGGCTTGCTCGATGGCCGGCGGGCGACGTCCAACAAACGCCGCTTCAGCCTGGCGGTAGCCCACGGGCCGCGGGTCGATTGGGTCAAAACGGCTCGCTTTGTGGACGATGGCGACCGGGTGACCTCGTCGGGCGTTTCGGCCGGAATCGACATGTCGCTGCACGTTATCGCCCGGCTTTACGGAGATGAAACCGCCCAGTGGGTCGCCGATGTCGCCGAGTACGCTTGGACCGATGCCCAGCGCGATGGCGGCTTCGACCCTTTTGCGAGATTTCTTAGTTAACGTGGGGGGCTTGTCGAAGGACCGAGTCCTCGCCTCCATCTAGGTGTCCAGCATAGGCCGCGCCGCCTCGCGAAGTTCTGCGGTTCCCCCCGACTGGTCGCTAGCTGCGGTGCCTGTGAGCCATGTGGGGAGTCGATTGTTAAAATGGGCAATTTGATTGCGCTCGATTCGCCCGCATTTCTTCCCAATCGAGCTGTCTAAAGAACCCAGTCGGCATCTTTTTCCAACTAGCAGCGAGTGCCAGTGACTTGTGAAAATGGTGTTAGAATTTGTTGGATTTTTGAGCCCCACCCTGAGATAATTGCTCGGATCGAGGGTTATGCCGCATCACGACGCCGTGGTTCTAGCAGGAGGCGCCATCCTACCTTGCCTCTGCGACGCGGAGCTTTTGCGCAGTTACGACTCGGGGCGTTTACGTCCTGAAATCGGACATTTGTCCGATGAATTGCCGCAAAGCGTTCGTGCATCCTCTCAGATCCTGCCCTGACCACCCCAACCCGACATTGTTGTAGGAGTTGTTGCATTGGCACTGTACGACGCACTTTTGGACGATCTGGAAGACGACCGCACTCCCAGTTCGGACGAGGCTGTTGAGCTGGCTGACAAGGCTGTCGACGTCGACGAGGACGATAGTCCCGACGATCTGATTTGCGACATCGAGCCAGATCTCGACGGCGAACCGAAGCCGGAAGAATTGCTGCTCGCGATCGAAGGAGACCACGAATCGTGGTCCGACGATCCGGTGCGCATGTACCTCACGCAGATGGGCGAAATTCCGCTGCTCACGCGCAAGCAGGAAATCGCCCTGGCTAAAGAGATCGAAGTCACCCGCGCTCGCTTCCGCCGCAAGCTGCTGGAGTGCGATTACGTCATCCAGCACGCCGTCAAAATTCTCAATCGAGTTTACCTGGGCGAGTTGCCCTTCGACCGCACCGTGCAAGTCTCGGTGACCGATCGTTTGGAAAAAGACCAGATTCTGGGCCGTTTTCCGCACAATCTGAAAACGATCGACACGCTGTTGTCGCGCAATAAGCGAGATTATCGCATCGCTACCCGCAAGTCGGGCAAGCTCACCGAGCGCCGCGAGGCGTGGCGCCTGCTCGGGTTGCGCCGCCGTCGCGCCGTGCGCCTGGTCGAAGAGTTGGGCTTGCGCACGCAACGCATTGAATCGTACATCAAAACGCTCGACGACTTCAGCCGCCGCGTCGACGACCTGAAGGCGCAGCTCGACGCTGCCCGCAAGTCGCGCGCTTCCGTCGAGGTCCGCAAGCCGATCCAGGAAGAGTTCCGCCGCATCCTTCGCGCCACGCAAGAAACGCCCACCAGCCTGCGCCGCCGCGTGCAGTACCTGAAGGTCGTTTACAGTCAGTACCAGAAGGCCAAGCGCGGGCTGTCCGAAGGGAACCTGCGGTTGGTCGTGTCGATCGCCAAAAAGTATCGCAACCGCGGCCTCAGCTTCCTCGATCTGATCCAGGAAGGGAACGCCGGCCTGATGCGGGCGGTTGACAAGTTCGAGTATCGCCGCGGCTTCAAGTTCTGCACCTACGCCACCTGGTGGATTCGCCAGGCCATCACTCGCGCCGTGGCCGACCAGAGCCGCACGATCCGGATTCCGGTCCACATGGTCGAGACGATGAGCAAGGTCCGCAACGTCTCGCGGCAACTGCTGCAAGAGCTGGGACGCGAGCCGACGATCGAAGAGACGGCCAAGGCGGCCGGCACGGCGGTCGATGAAGCCCGCCGCGTGATGGCCATGAGCCGCTACCCGATCAGCCTCGACCGGCCGGTGGGCAATAGCGAGGACAGCCACTTTGGCGACCTGCTACCAGACGCCGGCGTCGAAAGCCCGGCGATTGGCGCCGCGCAAGAAATGCTCCGCGGCCGGATCAACAAGGTGCTGAAAACGCTCAGCTACCGCGAGCGCGAGATCATCAAGCTCCGCTATGGCCTGGGCGACGGCTACAGCTACACCCTGGAAGAAGTCGGGCACATCTTCAAGGTGACGCGAGAGCGCATCCGCCAGATCGAAGCCAAGGCCGTCCGCAAGCTACAACAACCCAGCCGCAGCCAGGAACTTTCAGGGTTCTTGGATTAAGGCCGAGTGTTGGAAGCTGAGTGCGATTGTATCGAAGAGAGTGAATACAAAAGAGAGCCGGCTGGAGCAATCTGGCCGGCTCTTTTTATGCGCGCAGGGTTGCTTTATTGCATTGCGTGCTGCACAGGAGTTCATGACAGCCATGAGGGCGCGTTTCTGAGCCCCGGCAGGGGCGACCTAATCTAGCCTGGGATGAAGTCCCAGGTTGCCGGATCGCGGGTAGAATCGTCGTCAGCATCGACGGGGCACGCCGATGTGCGAGCGTGGCAATGGACCATTGAACAAAGCAATGGAAGTCGCTTGATGTCGGCTATCGGGACAGTCATTGGTCTCTACGTCACGTCCGCAAAGGGGCAGCCAATGCTCGGTGTTCAAAGCGTGCGCGCCGTGGCAAACCGCGGCCTGGTCGGTGACCGCTACTACCTCGGGACAGGCTTCTACTCGAACATTCCAGGGTGGGGCGCCAATGTCACGCTTATTCAAAGCGAAGCCCTGGCGGCAATCAATGTTGGTTACGAGGCCAGCTTCACTGGGGCCATGCTCCGCCGGAATATCATCACTGCGAATCTCGATCTAGAGACGCTGATCGGGCGAGAGTTCCGCTGCGGGGATGCCCTACTGCGGGGCCTTCGCCGTTTTCCGCCCTGTACTCATCTGGCACATTTGCTCGGCCGCCCCGAAGTCCTCAAATACTTCGCGCATTGCGGCGGCATCGGCGCGGCGATTGTGTCAGACGGCGAAATCGAAGTAACGGATCGGATTGAACTGCTCGATTCGCCGGCTCACTAATTCAACCCAAGGTATCATCCCGCCCGCCGTCTCGGGCATCTCACACATTTCGGCGCGTAGGATCTGCCTGGGGAACAGGATAGAATCCCGTGAAGAGCGGAAACCGCTTTTCGAGCCTCGCTGGACGCATTTGCAAAGCAACATGGCAACCGCTTACGACTATCGCTGCAGCCAATGCGGGCATATGTGGGCGTTGTTCTCTACACGGTTCCAATTGGGACCGGTGGGATGGGGCGCGACACGATACACGTGCTTTCGCTGTCAGACTTTTCTGTCGATCGCAACGACGGTGGACCGTAGCTCATGGGCAAATTGGCGGCGCACCCGAGAGCGAGAATTCCAAGAAAATCCTACAATCGCATCGCTTGTGGAGTTCGTCGATTCCAGATTGCTTGAGCAACATGGATTTTCTCCGGTACCGCTGTTGTTCAACGACGTTTCCTGTCCAACATGCCTGGCGCCGATGTCGACGATTCCTTTCGGCGATCATCTCATGGAATGCCCTGTATGCAAGACATTCACAGGCGAGTTTGACGCGAGCAACGTAATCTCGAGCTATCTGTCTATTGAGGATTTATCGAAAGACCAGAGCGAGTCGTCATGAGATGGCGAGACTCGTTTTACGCTGCACTTACACTTTGCGCGCCATTTCAGAGCGTCTAGACTACGTTGCATCCGTTTGGGCGCCCTCTGGGGCTTACGCCGATTCGCGTTTCGCTTTGAGACCTGGGATTTCATCCCAGGCTATAGTAGGGCGCCCCTCCGGGGCTTGATTTCATCACACGTTTGCAAAGCGAATCTCATGGCCTACCCACCAGACGAATATCGATCGGTCCCAGAAGTCGACGCGCACTACCTGCCCCAGGACAGCCTGCTGGCGATGGCGCGGGCGATCTTTTTGAAATGGGAACTGTTACGGATTGCTTACAACGCGCTGTTGGTCGTGGCGACGATCTTGCTCGCTGGGCCGAGCAATTTGCTCAAAGCCGATGTGCTCGTGTTGGTGATCGAAGGCGCGGTGATCGCCAATATCCTGTTCTTTGCCGGACCGATCGCCGAGACGTATATTCGTTGGCTGGGGTTGAACCAGGCGTGGATCCGCTGGGCGTTGCTTGGCGGTGGCACGATTCTGACCGTGCTCGTTGCCGCGTTCGAGTTGCACGCCAAGCTCTCGCCCCCCACAGAGCCCACGGCCAAACTCTCGACCATTGAACTTTCCGGCCCCGGCCCGGAACGAATCGGCAAAGTGACGGAACTGATCGCCAGCCACACTACCCCCCCTTCGCCACTGCTCGACGCGCAGCTCTTTCAGGAGAAGCTCGGCGACGGCATGCTAGGCCCGGCCGATTACCGCACGTTCTGGCGCGTCGACGTCGCGCCGGCCGACGTCCCAAAATGGACGCAGGCCCTGACGCCGCTGGCGAACCAGCCGAGCTACCCCGCGCCGTCGCAGCATCGCGACTGGTGGGTCTCCCGCCAGGCGCTGGGCACGCTGCAATTCTACGAACCCAAACCGTTGACCGGCAGGCAAAACGGCTGGATCGGAGTAGAGTCGCAGTCCGGACGGATCTACATTTACACCTTTACGATGTGAGCCTTCACGCTCGCAATTGCCGGACGCGCTGCTCGATCCGCGCGAGCACTTCCCGGTCGCTCGGATAGGGCGAATCGACCACCGCGTGAACCGCCAGCGGCACGTCGTCCATCCGATAGATCGTGCCGCCGGTTTCCGTGCCGTACCGAGCCGTGCGAATCGCCACGGTCGCCGCGCGCTCCGTCGCGTTGTCGCTCGCCCCCACGCAAATCATCGGGATCGAGGCGAGCCGCGCTCGGGCCGCTGGAGACAAGTAGACTGCCGCGCCCCTTTCCAATGGGTCGCTGGCCAGCGGATCGCTCGCCACGACGAGCGCCGCGTCGACTTCGCTGCGCGAAAGCAACTCGTCGGCCGCATATTCGCCGGGGCTGTAGCGCGGGTAGCCGCGAGCAAAATTCACCGCGAATGGGTAGCCGGTGCTCCACAGCACCACGTTATCGGCCCCGGGCAAGTTGCCTGGCTCGCGCATCGATCCGCACGTGAAGCGGGTGTAGATGTTCATGTCGCGCGTCAGGGCGAGCGCCGCCTCGGCGTTCAGATATCTGCCCGGCGCGTTCGTCAGGCCGTTGCCATAGAGGAGCGTGCCGAAGTGGGCTCGCTTCATGCGCTCGATCAGGTCTTGCCAGCGCTCGATCGGCACGCCGGTTTCGGACTCGACCAGCGCCGCGTCGAGCGGCAGCCCTTGCGCCAGGGCCCGCAACGTCCACAAGGCCTCGAAATCTCGGGCGTGCTTGACCTGTAGAAAGACGTCGGCGCGCTCGGCCGTGGCGCTGCGGCGAACGTCGACCACCACGCACGTTCGATCCGCGCGTCCATGCGGCACGAACATCCCGCCGGGGTCGAGACTGTAACGGCTTAGATGGCGCGGGTGACTGACGACCGGATCGGCCCCCCAAAAGATGAGCATGTCGCAGCGGTTCCGCAACTCGCCCAGCGTGCAGGTCATTTCGCCCACGCCCTGAAAGGCCATGCCGGTGGGGCCGTGCTCGTGGCTGGTGGGCGTGTCGAGATTCGCGCCGAGCAGATCGGCAATGGCCACCGCCACGCGCTGCGCTTCGCACGTTGTGTGATTGAGTCCGTAGACGAGCGGCGAGCGGGCGTCGACAAGGATCTGCGCGGCCCGTTCGATCGCTTCTGCGAGCGTGGCCGGACGGCCTTCGATCATCGCCGGCGGAGCGGCGCGATCGCGCGGCGCCAGGAACCAGGCCTCGCCGAGCGCGCAGGCCCTTTCGGCTGCGATGATCTGGCCCCCGGTGCTCTGATCGCCGATCGTCAGATCGATATCATCGCACGCGCAACCGCAGCGCAGGCAAACGGCGTCATTGACGATGCGCCGATTGTTCGGCGAGACCGTGGCTGGAGATGCGTCGGAGGCCATTGAGAAATCGAGGCGAGCTATCGGGAGGGTAGTCGGAGGGAGAAGCGCCGCAGCAGATGGCGCTCCGGGGCTATTGTCGCAGAGAAGGGGATGGCGAGCCAGTCGGGGCAAGACCCTAGCTGTTCTCCAGCGCAAAAACAAATCGCCGCGACCGAGGCTTGCGCGCCGGTCGCGGCGATGCGCCGAGGCCTGCTCGGCGGTGAAAGGTGAGTTGCGAGGGTCACCGCTACGCGAATCGAACCATGCGACCGGTGTCCGAAGAGGCGACAACCACGCGGCGAGGAGACAAAAAGCCCGTCGGGTTGTTCGCAGCAGATCGGATCAGTGGAGCGATTGGTTAACGCAAGCGTCACTGGCCTGCCCGGAGCAGCCGCGGGAGCGGTGAGCAGAACCAGTCGAACACGTAGCACGAGGCGAAAGTCAACACGATTGCAGATTGAAGACGGAAGTGAGAGGCGACAACGGGTCTCGCATCGGCGCCGCTCACGGTCGCCAGCCAGGTGGATCTTGCATGACAGCCCTCCCGTGAAAGTGAAGCGTGTCGAGATCAAGAGCAGAAATGCTTCGGTTGTCGGCCGACAACTTTGATTTAGCAAATCGCGCGCAGGCGAGTCAACGTTATCTGGCGCAAAGCGCGAGAAAAGACAAAGATTTTTGCGAGCATTCGTTCGCTATGTATCGATTATTGAAACATTGCAGGCGAATGAATTGCGCGCGAACGCAAAATGAGTCGCAAGTCGCGAAGAACCCGCGGCTAGCGCCGTGCGGCTCACAAGCGATTGCAGATCGTGGCGATCAATAATGACTTACATCGCGACTTTGATCACTACTTTGCGCACCAGCGCCGGCTCGCCGGCGGCCAGGCAGGGCATGTGGCCGTCTTGCGGCGCGAAGATCGTGAACATGCCGGCCTGCACGGTGACGAAGCTCCCCTCGCCGTCATGAAAAATGAGATCGCGCTCGGCGTTGTACTCGTCGCGCGGCGCCAGTGAGCGCACGTTGGCGTAGCCCATCCGCTCCACTCCGGCGATCACATACTGCACGTCCATGTAACGGCGATGAGATTCCCAAATCCCCTCCGTCTCGGGCTTGGTCTTGTACTCCTGCAACAACGCAAAGACGTCGTCGCCGTCGATCTCGTGCCGGCCTGGCTCAGCCCGCAACAGGTCGAACGTGCGCAAAAACGCAAACGCTTTCGACAGTCGCGGGTTGAGCGATTCGTAAGCGGCCGATTGATCCAGACGATCGAGCACCATGGCAATTCTCTCTGTTTTGTCCCGCGGTCGTTCGATTGTTTCTATCTATCTGTTCGCAACGGCTGAGGCCACGAATGTAGGCCGGGCTATTCCTTGATTCCTTCCAGGCTGACCATCAAGCGGACCTCGTCTCCCACGGGACCGATCATTTTGTCCATGCCGAATTCCGAGCGGCGGACGGTGAAAACCGTTTCGATGCCGGAGCGGATCTCGCCGAGCATCCCCTTGCCGATCCCGGTCGAATCGATCTCGACGGTGAGCGGTTTGGTGACGCCATGCAGCGTCAATTCTCCTTCGACGACGAACGGCCCGCCCGGCTTACGGGTCGTTTTCTTCGATTGGAAGCGAATTGTCTTGTGGCGTTCGACGTCAAAAAAGTCGGCGTTGCGAAGATGTTTGTCGCGGGCTTCGTTGTCGGTGTCGATGCTGCTGGCGGCGACCTGAATGTCGACCTCGCTCTCAGCCGGGTTCGCCTCGTCCAGGCGGAACGTGCCCGAAGTCTTGTTGAAGCGGCCGTAACAGTAGCTGATGTTCATGTGCTTGACGCGAAAGACGACGGTCGAATGGACCGGGTCGGCCCGAAACGTGTCGGCGGCTTGCGCGGGGGTCGCCGAGACGATCGAGCCTGCAAACGCGAATGCGATGACTGCGCGGGCAAAGAGGTTGGAGATCATCGGCATCGTGCTTTGGATTGATGTTGGGGTAACGAAGGGGGAGCCCGGCGTTCTTCGTATTGAGCCGTGAATTTCATGCGGCGACGCTTGTAGAGATTCAATTCATCGAAGCTTCGCGGCTCGGCGGGAGCCTCGCACCCCGGAATGCGAAGCTTCGGCGCCTGGTGGGAAGTGACGCCCGCGGCGCCCTAATTCCAGCCGTCTTTTTTGCGGCCGCTACGGCGCTTTTCGGCGGGGGTCAGTCGGTCGGTCAACTTCGAGATCTTGTCGCGAATGGCGATTCGCGTCAGCAGCGCCACCTTGTTGGCGCCCAGCCGCGACATCGCCTTGGCTTTGTGATTATCGACCGTGCTTGGCGCCAGCTTCAAAATGGCCGCCGCCTCGCGAACGGTGCAGCCCAGGCTCAGCAATCGCACGACCTGACGCTCTCGGGGAGTGAGTTCGGGGGACATCGTGGTGTAATCCCAGGCGGTTCTGCAAGGAAACGACGCGAAGAACACACGGACCGGACAAAGCACAGCATGACGGGCAAGCCCTGGGTGGAACCACCCACAAACTAGCCCTATTTACGCGAAAATGCTAGCCACCTGCAAGTGTCGCGCAGATTTGCTGCCTGATCTCGCTTCCGTGCTACAGCGTCAGGCTGGTCCGGCGATCTCGGCGAGCCCAATATTGCTGGACTAATCGAGGCCGCGCATCCGCCGGCGGTTGCGCGTCGACCGCCAGGGTGGCGAATTTTAGGAACTTGTCCCCTTTGTCGAACGCCGCCTGCGGGCGCGGCGGTCGAAAGCGGCGCGCGGCTCAGTAGGAGCTTCGCCTCCCGCTTGCGCCAATGGATGGACGATTGCGCGATCCGGATTTCGCGGCACGGCCTCGAAGGAGTTGCTCGCGCCGCCGCCAGAGTGAGTCAGCGTCGGCCACCACGCGCGGCGCGCCGCCGGTGTCTCGCGGCTCGTCAAGTCGCGCTGGCTTGAAGAGCCGCAGGCAGGGGAGCGACCGTGACGGCGCCCCGGTGCGAATGCCCCAACGCCGAAAGTTCGGCAACTCAACTGGACCGGGCTTGCGAATCGGCTGCGAACAGCACGCGCGACGCTTCGACGATGACCACGGTGTCGCACATGCTATTGTGAGATTCACGCGCTGCTGCTTAGCGCCCGAATTTATGACTGATATGTCGACAGAGGACATCGCTTTTTGTCCTGCGCCGCCACCGGTTTTCTGCGCTGCGCCGCTGAGCCTCTTCGCGCCGTCGATTTTGCCCTCTCCGCGCTTCCGTCGTGCTGGCGCCCAAAGTGCTTGCACCGGATATGGTGTGCCAGAAACCTTACAAGGCCAAAATGAGCCAAACCCTTGCGGGTCGGCGGTCTGTCTCTATAACGTGCCCTGACGTGAGTTCGTCGTCGGTTTCACCTGACCGCGACGAACAAACGAACGATTCGAGGCCATACGATACGGATGTCGCTCAAGCGGATTGAGGATGGAGAGCGACAGGTCCAATTGCAACGTTCGCATGGTGTCAAGGATGATGATCGAATCTGTTTTGATTCATCAAGGCGCGCTCTCCGGGCAAGTCCCGCGGGCGCGTTGTTGACCTGTGCCAGCGTTGCTAGCGGTCCTGAAAAGCTCTCCTTCCCAACAGCCGGTTTGAGGCGCCTCGTGACGAACCGTTCGTCGGTTTTTTTCACTAGGGGCCGCGTGCCCACGGAAGGAGTCTTACTATGACACGGAAACCACTCATCGGACTGAATGCTGAATTTCGCTCGGCCAAGAAGGATGCCCCGGCGTTCAGTTATATTTCGGCCGGCTACTATGACGCGATCGTTAACGCCGGCGGAGTGCCCGTGGCGATTCCACCATTGGAGGACGACGCGGATCTGGAGCGGATCTTGGACCTGTGCGACGGCGTGGTGATGGTCGGCGGCGCCGACCTGGATCCGCGTCGCGACGGCTTCATGCTCCACCCGGCAATCCGCACATTGGAGACGCGGCGCGAAGATTTCGATCGTCGATTGATTCAGATGGTAGCCGCCCGTCGGATGCCCGTGTTCGGCATCGGCGTCGGCATGCAACTATTGAACGTTTCGCAGGGGGGCAACCTATTCCTGCACGTTCCGGAAGATATGCCCAAGGCGCTGCCGCACAAAGACCCGTTGGATTCGGCCCATCGCCACGCGCTGGAAGTAGTGCCGGGCTCATTGATGGAGCGGGTGTATGGCGAAGGGGAGATTCGGGTCAACAGCATGCACCATATGGCGGTCGACGAAGTGGCGCCTGGTTTCCAGGTTACCGCTCGCTGTCCGGACGGCGTGATCGAAGCGATCGAGAGCACGTGCGAAGATTGGTTCGCGCTGGGGACGCAATTTCATCCGGAGAGCGAGTCGGCCTCGGCGCTCGACCTGCGAATCTTCGAGGAATTTATTGTCGGCGTCGGCGGAGAAGTCCCCGCCATCCGCCTGGCTGCTTAACGAAGTGAATAAAAACGCGCGGGGCCAGACCCAGTGTCCTGCGCGTTATGAGAAGGAGCGCATGACGCGCTTCTTGAGAATCGAAGCGGGGAATGGATGCCCCGCCCTTTTACTGCCTATCCAAAAAGCGCAATTTGCCGCTCAATACTTGAATGTATTGCTAGCGACCGTGAGTTTTCGGATAGGTTCTTGGAGTCTTCTTCTATCGAGGGTGTCGCCACTAGGGTCCGCGGGCCGCGATTCTGTCCGGCAGCTTCAGAATCGCGGCTCCGCGGGGTTGCCGTGGACGCCCCGTTGCACGCGCAATCTCCATGCGACATGCTGCGTTTATAGTCTGCGCGAGTGCGCGCGGGCTTTATCACGCAGGATTTCAGGCATGGATATCTATCACGTCTGGTGCAACCTGAAGCCCGGCGTCAGCGACGTCGCCTTTTGCGATCGCGTGGCGGCCTATCTCGGGCATCTGCGAGAAGACGGATTGATCGAGACGCATCGCGTCACGCGCCGCAAGCTGGGGCTGGGCCCGCGCGAGTTGGGCGAGTTCCACGTCATGATCGAGGTCAAAGACCTGGCGCAGTTAGACCGCGCGTTTCAGACCGTGGCCGAGCGGAGTGGCGTGGTTGAAGGGCTGCATCAGGCCGTCAACTCGCTGGCCTGCGACCTGACGTTCGCCCTGTATCGGGATTTCCCGGATCCGGTGCGCAAGCGCGGTCAGGAAAAATTCTGAATGCAGGCAGAATCAGCTACGTCCGCGACACATGCGTTGCAACTTACCCGACGCTGGCCGCCGCGTCGGTCGTCGGAACAGGCTCCACTACCGGCGCGGGCGTCTGTTCCGGCTTGCTCTCGTAGGGCTTGATCGCCAGTCCCGTGTTGCAATGAATCCGGTTTCTTCCGGCCGCTTTGGCGGCGTAGAGCGCGGCGTCCGCGCGGGCCAGCAGCGTTTGCGGCGTGTCTTGCGTGGTTGCCGAGGCGACGCCCCCCGACATCGAGACAATGCTGGCCGTGTCGATCGTTTCGCGCAGTTTCTCGGCAAACACGGTGGCGGTCTCCAGATTCGTGTGCGCCATCACCACCACGAATTCTTCGCCGCCATAGCGGGCCACCAGGTCGGTCTCGCGCGAGTGCTCGTCGATCAGCCGGGCGACCGACTGTAGCACCTGATCGCCGTAGACGTGCCCCTGCAAGTCGTTGATCCGCTTGAAATGATCAATGTCGAAAATGCCGAGCGAGAAAGGTTGGTTGTGCCGCGTTAATTGCGAGAAAGCCGCAGCCAGCGTTTCGTCGAGCGCTTTGCGATTGCTGATGCCGGTCAGGGCGTCGGTGCGAGTTTCAGTAAACGTCATCAAGTGGCTGGATTGCTGGCGAAGCTCGTCGTAGGCGTGCGAGATTTGGGCGGAGAGTTCCAGGATCGGCTTGAGGATGTTTTCTGATTCGAGAAACAAATCTCGCCAGGCGGCTTCCTGGTCGGCGCCGCTGATGGCGTTGATCCGGTCTTTGAACTTGGCGATGCTCGGCTGGTGAGCGGCGACGTTGGCGCGAATTCGCTCGGCAATTTCTTCGAGCTGCGAGGCCACGGCCTTGGCGCGTTTCAGCTCGCGGCGCGCCCGCTCGACATGGACCTCGTTCGGCTGCTGCTGACGTCGTCCGACCAGGTAGCCGATTGTGGCGACTACCGCCAACG
>DASXPZ010000373.1:0-4547 GCA_036493275.1 Pirellulales bacterium | reverse complement strand
CGTGACGACGGGACAGATGTTCGGGCAGGTCTTCCGCCCGATGTTTCTCCTCTGGGCGTTCTGCATGCTCTTGACGTCGGCCACCGAGCTTGGGCCGCAGCAGTGGCAGGAATCTGTGATTACCACGATTACCGAGGGGCGCGTTTCTGGAACGATGGTTCTGGTTTACACCAGCGCCTTGATGTTCATTCTCCGTCACTTTGCCGGTCCGATCGCGCATGCGCTTTCGCCCACCGGAATGTTAACGCTCTCAGCGACTCTATCCGGGATTGGATTGTATCTGCTGAGCACCGCGGATTCTCCGGGCGCCGTATTCGGCTACGCCACGATCTTTGGCCTGGGAATCGCGTATTTCTGGCCGACGATGCTGGGAGTCACCGCGGAGCGATTCCCAAAAGGAGGCGCACTGTTGTTGGGACTGATGGGTTCCGTAGGCAATCTTTCGATTGCCGCGGCACTTCCGATGATGGGTTACATCTACGACCAGTATTCGGTCGAGAACGTGCCGGAATCTCTGCAAAGCGTCGCTGTAGTGCAAGAACCGGCCGGCCTCGCCTTGCAAGCGTTTGGTATCAAGGAGGCCAAAAAGATCGATCTGGAAAAGATCAAGGGCTTGCCCGAAGCCGAACAGCAGTCGGTGGTGGACGCAACCATTCTGGGCGCCCGCGCGGCGTTTCGGCGGGTGACCGTGCTGTCAGGGGTTCTCGTCGTAATCTTCGGCCTGATCACTCTCTCGGACAAATTACGCGGCGGGTACAAGCCCGAGATCTTGATCAGCCGCGAGGAAGAGAACGAGTTGATGGCCGGCGGCGTGCAAGGGCCCGTGGAGTAGCGAACCCTCTTCGGTCACGCATGGTTTGTGCGTGATCTACCTTAGCGCTCAACGGTTCGTCGGCTTGCTCAATACCAACTGATCCGCCGTGCGCTCCGCAGCTACCTCGCCCGGAAAGATGCGCTTTCTGGGCGTTGGCTCAGTCGCCAGTTCGGCCAGGTCGGTCCACTCACTGTGTCCCATGGCGCCCATTGGCCAGCCTTGTTCGCGCCAGGCGGCGATGAGCGCCTCGCGGAGCAGGTGTCGCGGGGCAGCGGCTAGAGCTGGCGCGTGAAAGATCAATCGCTCAGGCTCGCGATGGGATAAACAGCGAACGAGCAATTCGGCGGCTTGCTCTGCGATCAATTCCTGCGCGTCAGCAGCCAGCGCGCCCAGTCGCAAGAGCGCGTCGATGATTTGCGGATTGTAATCGGCCGCGAGCGCCGGCAGCAGCTCGTTGCGCAGCCGGTTGCGTGTGTAGACGCTGTCGCGGTTGCTGCTGTCTTCGCGAAACGTCTGTCCCAGATCGGCCAGGTAAGCCCGCGCCGCGGCCCGCCGCGCGCCGAGGAGCGGCCGCGCGAGCGCCAAACCATGCGCCAACTCGCGGGCGCGCGGCATTCCCGCCAATCCAGCAAGCCCAGCGCCGCGGACGACGTGATGTAACACGGTTTCGGCCTGATCGTCGGCCGTATGGGCCACGGCGACATAGCGGGCGCCGACCTGATGAGCGGTCGCAATCAGAAACTGATATCGCGCGTCGCGGCTCGTCTCCTCGCTAGCGCGAGACTGGCGCATAGTCGAAGTCTGCTCTTCGGCTCGTCCGACGACACACTCCACTCCCAGTCGTTCGCAGAGTTGCACGACAAAACGCATGTCGGCGTCGGCGTCGGCCCCGCGCAGGCCGTGATGAAAATGGGCCGCGATCAGCCGGCCGGGTGGAGAGTCCACGGAATCGACCGTTCGCCTGGCGCCCAACTCGGCGCCAGAGCTACGGCCAGGGCCATCTTGCTGGCAGGAAGTGTCCACTCCGTCTTGACTGGCCTCGTTCTGTAGCGCCACCAAGGCGCGAAGCAGGGCAATGCTGTCTGCCCCGCCCGACACACCGGCCAGAACGGTCAGATCGCGCCAGTCTCCCGGCGGCCAATCGTTTTGCAGGCGGAGTTCGAAGGGGTGCATGCTCGGGGGCGCCAAAAATAGTTGCAGCGGCGGTAGACTCTGATAGTATGACAAGTCCAGAGTCCTGTGAGGCCCGTTCGGGTCAAGCTGGCCGTCTGGAGGCCATTTGGAATGGCGCAGCATGAGTTACAGCATGAAGTTGTCAGGAGTTAGGGTGTGAGTTTGTTCCGCGGCAGGCCCCCAACCGGGGAGACTGCCCAGGGAAGCTATAGAGTTCGCAACTGGATCTGCCTAACGCAGGAAGAGCCAGTCGTTGCGGAGAGCAGGCCGAACCGATGCATTTACTGATCATTATCTTGCAACAGTTGTTGGGACTTCTACCCAATGGCGAAGGCAAGAAGGCCCCTCAAGTCGAGCTAGCGCGCGTGCCTCGTCCGAACCCGCACGGTTCGGATGCGCGAGGTTCGGATCCCCGTGGATCGGATCTGGGAGCGTTTCTCGGCTTTGAGTCTCGGCGCCACGACTGGATGACACACTACTGGTCGCGTGGTCCCCAAGGTGTTCGCGGCGCGAATCTTCGCGCGGTGGAATCGGGGATCCCCGCAGTGGAATGGGTTTACGCACAATTCAAACGTCGGCTTCGGCCGGCGCCGCGCAATGGTCGTCCGCCAGGAGCGGACGAACCCGACGCCGGCGCTTGATGTTGGAATTGCGCGCTCTTCGACGCGCTGGGTTGAGTCAGCTTGCGTTTGCGCGCAGGGCCTCTTTTTTTGCTCTTCGCGTGCTAGCCCCCCGGGCAGCGCCTCTTGGCAAAGGCCGCCGCTTTAGATACCGCGCCCGGACGTTTTCTCGTCGGGCCGGAAGTCTCTTCTTTTCGAGGGGGAATGATACACGTGGACTATGTCCCAGTCGCTATCGGGGCGATCGTCGCCGCCGTCTTAACGTTCATCGTCGTCAAGCTGGTTGATCATCTTCGTCAATCAGACGCCAAACAGCGCGCCGGTCAGTTGATCGAGCGGGCCAATCACGAAATCGAAACTCGCCGTAAGGAGGCGGAACTGGCGGCCAAGGAACGGGCCATCCAGCTCAAGAGCGAAGGCGAGCGAGAGCTCAACGTCGTTCGCCAGGAACTGCACGAGCGCGACCGCGCGCTCGACAAACGGCAAGACGCCGTCGACCAGCAAGGGGAGCAACTCCGCAAGCAAGAAAAAATGGTCGAGAACAATCAGCGCAAATTGGCCGAACGGGTCGAAGAGACCAATCGTCGCAATGAAGAACTGGGCAAAGCGCTCGACATTCAGCGCCAAACCCTCCACCAGATCAGCGGCTTGTCGAAGGAAGAAGCGACCCGCCGCCTGCTCGGCTCGCTCGAAGAAGAGCTGCAACACGAGGCGGGCGCCTTGATTACCAAGCACGAGCGGCGCATGACGGAACAGTGCGAGGAAAAATCGCGCGAAATCCTGGTCACCGCCCTGCAACGCTATGCCGCCGCCCACACGGCCGAGACCACGACCAGCACCGTCGACATCCCCAACGACGACATGAAGGGCCGGATCATCGGCCGCGAAGGGCGGAACATCCGCGCCTTCGAAAAAGCGACCGGCGTTGACGTGATCATCGACGACACGCCCGGCGTGGTGATCGTCAGCGGGTTCGACATGGTCCGCCGCGAGGTCGCCCGGATTTCACTCAACAAGCTGATCGCTGACGGTCGCATCCACCCGACGCGGATCGAAGAAATCGTCACCGAAACGCAAAAGGAGCTCGAGGCCCATTTGCAAAAGCTGGGAGAAGAGGCCTCGCAGGAGGCTGACGTCTCCGGCCTGCATCCCAAGATCATTCACCTGCTGGGCCGGCTCCGCTTCCGCACCAGCTACAGCCAGAACGTGCTACGGCATTCGATCGAGGTTGCCTTCCTCACCGGCATGATGGCCGAAGAGATCGGGCTCGACGTGCGTCTGGCGCGCCGTTGTGGACTACTGCACGATATCGGCAAAGCGGCCGACCACGAGGCCGAAGGGGGCCACCCCAAGATCGGCGCCGATATCCTCAAGCGACACGGCGAACGCCCCGAAGTGGTGCACGCGGCGCTCGGGCATCACGACGATTTGCGGATCGACAACCCGTACACTGTGCTGGTGGCCGCGGCGGACGCCTGCAGCGCGTCTCGTCCCGGCGCACGGCGAGAATCGCTCGAGCGCTACATCAAGCGAATGGAGGAGCTCGAAACGATCGCCTGCGGTTTCCCTGGCGTCGAGCACGCCTTTGCCATTCAGGCTGGTCGCGAACTGCGCGTGCTGGCCAGCGCCAAAGACACGACCGATGCTTCGGCCGCCAAAATTTGCCACGACATTGCCAAGGCCTTCGAAGAACAATTGACCTATCCCGGCGAAATCAAGGTCACCGTACTCCGAGAAGCCCGCTTCAGCGACATCGCGCGCTGATTTGTGCAGCGCTGCCGCGCTGGATGAGTTGGAACCTAAATAGGATTGCGCGATCTTGGGAGGAGTAGATAAAAAGAGGAACTCCAGACACTTACGTTGTGCTGTCATCACACGTGTGCAAGGAGTTCCTCATGAAAGTTCAGCAAAAGGTGGTGCAAGTTTGGCAGCGACTTTCG